>NZ_JAUBQB010000064.1:0-41063 GCF_036701035.1 Microcoleus sp. Pol7_B2
CTCGAGCGAATAAGCTTTCATTTTTTCTGCTGATGTACTGAATGTAGTGTACCACATTTACATGGAATTTGCTGTATGTTGCCAATAGATTATTTAAATCTATTGAAAAAGTAGAATTATTGTTACATAAACTTTTAAATGAACGAGTACTAATTATGAAATGGAACATAAAAAAATAAAGGTAACTTAGTTAATGCAGTTTAGATGTCGAACAGCTTATCCCCTATTTTGTTAGGTAGCCACTAACAGAGTAAAGCGGGGGTCAAAGGCAGCCTACTGGTAGCCCAACCTGGTAAATGTCGAGCAATAGTTCATGTGTAGCGAAAGCAAAGATGTGGGTGAATCATCGTTATATTGAAGTAGTCTAATGGCTGATTAACACCATGCCAAAAGACAAGGATATGGCATAGGCGATTTTAACTTCTTCCTATAAGCACTGCCCAGAAACCCAGTGGATAGCATCACACTAAAAACTCTACCAATTTGTATTTGGAACGAAGTAACTATCATGTATTCTGGAGAAGAACAGGTGGATCACCCAGTAAGTAGCTAACGAAGAGTACATGAGATAGGGAGTGTATCAGACGCTAATGCTCTATTTTAATGACAGAGATACGCAGACAGATGCCCGGTAACTTCAAAGATGGGAATTATCGTAGCAATGAATAAGTCTAAAACGCGGGACAACCAGACGCTGGAATGGAATCAAATCAATGGGCGCCAAGCCGAAAGATTGAAATTCAAGTCGCAAAAACGTATCTATCGAACAAGTGAACATGGTGATGTTAAAGCAGTTGGTAAGCTTCAAAAGAGCTTGATTAATTCATGGTATAATAAGGTTCTAGCGGTACGACGGGTTACACAAGACTATGCTGGTAAACGTACAGCCGGAGTGGATGGTATTAAATTACTAACCCCGAAGCAACGAATTAAGCTAGTAAATGAGCTCAAAACAACTGGTAAAGCACAATCTACACGTAGGGTAATGATTCCAAAACTAGGAACTAATGAGTCAAGACTATTACCCATACCCACAATGTACGACCGCGCCTTACAATCAGTTGTCAAAGCACCGCTTGAGCCAGAATGGGAGGCATCATTCGAGCCCAACTCATATGGTTTTCGACGAGGAAGGTCATGTCACGATGCGATAGGAGCAATCTTTAACAGTATCAGATATAAAGCCAAATATGTGCTACATGCTGATATTGCCAAATGCTTTGACCCCATTAATCACAAAGCGTTACTTGACAAAATAAATACTTATCCACGACTCCGATAACAAATTAAGTCGTGGCTTAAAAGTGGCGTGTTAGGCCAAAGTAAATTTTTTTATACCAAGGAAGCTAAGCCACCCGGAAGGGTTATGTCCCCGCTGCTGGCTAAAATTGCCCTACACGGAATGGAAGAAAGGATTAAGCAATATGCGGAAACGCTAACAAAAGGGTACTCACGAATCAATAAAAAAGAGAAACAATGTTCCCTAAGTTTAACCCGATACGACGATGATTTTGTGATAATGTACAAAGACATTGACGTAATACTCACCTGTCAGAAGATAATTGCCTACTGGTGGAGTGATATTGCCTTAGAGTAGAAACCAAATCCCACAAAATTAACCCACCTTCTCAACAAATATAATGGAAAGGTTGTGTTTTAGTTTTTAGGATTCCATATACAACAGTATCCCCTAGGTAACTATAGAGATGCCAAAACTACAAATGGAAAGCCACTAGGTTTCAAGACAATAATCACCCCGTCCCAACCAAAAATCCAGGCTCATCTCGTAAAAAAAGCTGAAGTAATAGATTGCTATAAACACTCCCATCAATCTGTCTTAATTAAGAGGTAAAATGCAATCATCCGGGGATTGTCAGACTATTACTCAGCATTAGTAAGTAAGAAAATCTTCCAAAAATTAGATAATCTTGCTGAACACACGCTAAGAGGATGGGCAAAACGACGAGAAAAAGGTAACATCAACACAGACAAATACTGGCGAACAGTAGGCGAACTAAATTGGTGGGTCAGCACAGAAATAGGTTTTGAGTGAGTCCAATATGCAACAACGAATATCGTAAGGCACGTAAACGTAAAAGGCAATTC
This sequence comes from Microcoleus sp. Pol7_B2, assembly GCF_036701035.1. Taxonomy (NCBI): domain Bacteria; kingdom Bacillati; phylum Cyanobacteriota; class Cyanophyceae; order Oscillatoriales; family Microcoleaceae; genus Microcoleus; species Microcoleus sp. Pol7_B2. The sequence continues at coordinate 2,107 of NZ_JAUBQB010000064.1, forward strand.
AACACCCTATAATAGTCAGTAGATTTACTGAAGTAAACGACTTGGAGAATACCATGACACACCAACAATAGTAGGAATACTCATTAAGAAATAAAAAGGTAAATGTAGCCACTGTGGTTTGTACTTTACACCTACAGACATTGTAGAAGTTGACCATATCTAACCCACCTCCCTAGGTGGCAAAGATAAATTTAAAAACCTCCAACTTCTACATAAACACTGTCACGACACAAAAACGGAAAAAGACGGTTCCTTCCACAAGAACCATGATTAAAACCCGTTTTGAATTGTACCCATAACAAGGGTGAAGATATCAAGGATCCGGATGAGGCGAAAGTTTCAGGTCGGGTTCTGAAGTAGAGGTAGGTGGAGAAATGCCCCTATCGAATCTAACAGCTAGCATAAATTTTGCCGCTAACCGTCCCTGGGTGCAATTAATCGAATTAGAAGATGATCATTCTGTGGGCACTTTCCTAGCGGAAAGGTGGGAAGCGATTCAAAATTTTTGCCAATTCAAAAATTAAAACCTGAGCAACTTTCAAGTCTTAACAATCAAATGACTGAACAAGATAGATCGACTCGCACCTTAGCCGTTGACATTGGCGGAAGTGGTATCAAAGTTATGGTTTTGGACAATGAAGGTGAGCCCCAAACGGAACGCAGCCGTTTAGAAACGCCTCAACCGCCGAAACCGGAACCCGTACTAGAGGCGATCGCCTCTTTAGCAAGCGGACAAGGGGAATTTGACCGAGTATCCGTCGGCTTCCCAGGCGTCGTGCGTCTAGGCGTCATCAAAACCGCAGTGAATTTAGATCCATCTTGGATAGATTTTGACTTACAAACTACCCTCAAAGATCGCTTGGGAAAACCTGTGCGAGTGGCGAACGATGCGGATATTCAAGGATTGGGAGCAATTGCTGGGACGGGGGTAGAATTAGTAATTACTCTTGGCACCGGTTTCGGTTCTGCCTTATTTGTCGATGGTATCTTGGTGCCAAATCTAGAGTTAGGACATCACCCTTTTCGTAAAGGGGAAAGTTACGAACAGCAATTAGGGCGCTCGGCATTAGATACAGTCGGTTCCAAAAGATGGAATCGCCGTCTAGAAAAAGCGCTCACCTCTGTGCAAAATCTCTTTAACTGCGATCGCATTTACATCGGCGGTGGCAATACTAAAAAGATTGCTTTTGAGTTACCGCCACAGGTTAAAATAGTACCAAATGTGAGCGGTTTATTGGGCGGGATTGCTTTGTGGCGTGATTGAGTAAACTTGGTGGCAAAAATTCCCATCAATATCAAAGAAACCGGATTTTTTGCTCGGATTAAACGCAATAATCCACTCTTTAGGTAAAAAAACCGGTTTCTGAATCCACGACGGTTGATTTGGTTTTTGGCTTGTGCGATGGTCGTTTAAAAAATTATTCGCCCATCGGATCGCGGTAGCGTTTAGGTTCATCCTTGCGAAACAGATTAGCCAAACCGAGTATGCCCAACAAACCCAAAGCACCCCAATGATTGTTGTCGTTTTTGCTTTCTTGAAAGGGAGTTCTGTCGAGAACGACTCCATTAGAATCAGTATTGTTTTGGGTCGGAGCTGACTCGGTTTGAGCTGAGGCAGGCATAGCTGAAGGGAGAATAGCCAAACTCAAAGCTATGAGGGTAGCGGCGGCATTTTTAGAGATATCGGAGGGCTTGACTTTCATACTTGGTTTCCACATATTAGCAGTTACTTTCTAAGAATAATCAATTGGGCGCGCCCCCGGCATCAATCGAGCGACAGAAACTAAATCCCCCTCTCCTCTTGCTTTCGAGATAGAACACGCTCTATGCTAAGTTCAGATGCTTCTAAGCAGATTATCTAAAATAAAAAGTCGTAAACTATACCATGCTTCCCTTTATCCGAAAAGATTTAGCCGAACTTACCGCATACACTCCCCATCCGGGCGGCACATCAGGAGAACCAGCGCATTCGGAAAGTGTGATCGATCGCCTTGATACCAACGAATGCCCCTACGACTTGCCAGAGGAATTAAAAAAAAAGCTAGCTTGGACTTACCAGCAGTTAATTGAGACTAATCGCTATCCCGACGGAGGCCACGCAGCCCTCAAAGAGGATCTCGCCGAATACGTCAATGAATCCCTAAATGTCCCCGCCCTTAACAAGGGGGGGCTAGGGGGGGTTACACTGCCGAAAACCGCCATTACAGCCGACAATATTTCTGTGGGCAACGGTTCCGATGAACTAATTAGATCCATCTTAATAGCTACTTGTTTAGGCGGTACCGGCTCTATTTTGGTGGCGAATCCTACCTTTTCGATGTATGGAATAATCGCCCAAACCCTCGGTATTCCCGTTGTGAGTGTTCAGCGAAAAGAGGAGAATTTTGAAATCGATATCGAGGCGGCTAAAAAGGCGATCGCCCAAAATCAAAATCCCCCCGTGCGCGCCGTCTTTGTCGTTCATCCCAATTCTCCCACAGCCAATGCTTTGACACCAGATGAAATAGAATGGTTGTCAAATTTACCCGAAGAGATATTAGTAGTAATTGACGAAGCCTATTTTGAATTCAGCCAAAATACTTTAGCAGACCAATTGCACCATCACCAGAATTGGATAATTTTACGCACATTTTCCAAAGCATTTCGGTTAGCGTCAATGAGAGTCGGATATGCGATCGCCCATCCCGAACTCGCAGCCGCCTTAGAAAAAATCCGTCTCCCCTACAACCTCCCCAGTTTCTCGCAAACCTCAGCCGAGTTTGCCCTAGCGCAGCGGCAGTTATTGCTGGCAGTAATTCCCGAAATTATAGCAGAGAGATCGCAATTAATTGCAGCGCTAACTCAGCATCGAAAATTGCAAGTTTGGCCGAGTGCGGCTAACTTCGTTTACCTGCGGGTGAAAGCTGGCGATCATAATTTAGCAGAAACTGAACACAAACAAATCATGCAGCAGCTAAAACAGCGAGGTACTTTAATTCGCCATACTGGGGGAGGTTTGCGAATTACGGTGGGTAGCCCGGAGGAAAATCAGCGAACAGTCGATCGAATAGGAGAAATTTTTGACAACTCATAATATTCTGTCTCCAGTTTCTGCTTAACACAAAAATAACTTTGGAGAAGGTATATATGCTTCAAGGAAAGGTTTTACGGGTTGCTCGTCCAACGGATTGCCTCGATCGAGTTGTTCATTTCTACACAGAGGGTTTAGGGCTGCAAATCCTCGATCGTTTTGAAAACCATGAAGGTTTTGATGGAGTAATGATTGGGATGCCAGGAGAAAGCCACCACTTTGAATTCATCCATCAACGGGGACATATTGTAGGTGGCGCTCCAACTCAAGACAATCTTATCGTCTTTTACCTTCCTAACCAACAAGAATGGCAGCAGGCTGTTGAGCGAATGAAAGCAATGGGATTTGAGCCTGTAAACTCCTACAATCCTTACTGGGACAAAGATGGAGTGACCTTTGAAGACCCAGATGGCTATCGAGTCGTTTTGCAGAATGCCGAGTGGAACTTGTAGCAGCGCGATCGCAGCCTAAGGTATCTACACCAATTTATAACTGATCATTTCCTTGCCGTGCCGCGCGAATGGTTTGGGGAAATACGCCTACTAAAAGTGCCAAAGCTTCATCGGGAATTTGTGCCACTATTTCCGAATCCAAATATTGTTCAAACTGAGTTAAAACCATTTGTGCGCGTTCCAAAGCTGTAGGCTTTGCCGTTAACTGTTCCATTAACCGCACCCACTGCCGCCGAATTCCAAAAGCTTTCTGTATTTCTTCGGGAGATTGAGGGCAAACCAAACAAAAATCGCCCACGGGAATCGCCTGCTGAGAGTCAACATCAAAAACGCCCCCAACGGCAGCCCCAGGTCCGGCAAACTCCGCGTGGAAGCGTTTAATCAAAATTAGGCCGTTCCGGCGACGGCTATCTACCATCAAAAGCTTACCGCTGTTGATTTCTGCGAGAATGTCAGAGGAGTGGGGGTGTTCTGTCAAATCTGTGCCAAGGTTTCGATGTCGCAAGTCCGGGCCAGCAGAAAGGCCGGCGCGGACAATATAATTAGAGGTAAGATTAGAGCTGGATGAAGTATCAATTTTTTGCTCCTCCCGCTGCCTATCGAGATTATTCATTTAAAGTTATAAATTAATACTGTCACAAGGTGGTAGTTTGAGCGCGATCGAATATCAAATGCAGGTAGAAAAAGCAGTAGACACCCTGAAAGCGGATCTCCCGACGCTGTTTGAGAAAGACATCTCCTACGACATCTACACAAAAGATGTTTATTTTCAAGACCCTGTTAACAAATTTAAAGGAAAAATCAACTATCGCATTATCTTTTGGACTCTGCGATTTCACGGGCAGCTATTCTTTAACGAGATTTACTTCGACCTGCACGACGTAGGTCAGACAGCCCCTGATACTATTGTGGCAAATTGGACTGTTCGCGGGACACTGCGGGTTCCCTGGAAAGCTCGGATTTTTTTTAACGGCTACTCTAGTTATAAACTGGATAAAGACGGGTTAATTTACGAACATATCGACACCTGGGACAGAGAGCCCGGAGAGATTTTAAAGCAGTTTTTCCGCAAGGGGGAGGAGGCGACCCAAGTATAAGCCAAAAAGGTCGATCGCGCCGAGATCAGGGCCAGCCACCCAATTAACTTATAATGGCTAAAATAATCATCATCCCTCCGATTCATTTTCTGCTATTTGTAAATTGCTAAAATGATTGTCGCCTCTGATTCATTTTCTGCTATTTGCACTCCTGAAAAACATCATGGCTGATATTGTCCAGACTGCCACCAATGCCAGCTCTTTCAAAACCCTCGTGACTGTTATTGAAGCGGCTGGTTTGTTAGATTTATTGCAAAGTCCGGGACCTTATACCGTCTTAGCACCAACTGATGAGGCATTTGCCAAAATTCGTACGAACACTATTACCTCTTGGCTGGAAGACATACCCAAGCTCAAGAAAATTCTGACTTATCACATTCTGTTTGGCGAGGTACTAAGTGAGAATTTGCGTGAGTTAAGTTCTGCTGAAACAGTGGAAGGTTCTGTAGTGGGAATTGATACTTCTGACGGCATTAAAGTGAATGATGCTAAAGTTCTCACTTCAGATATTCTTGCCGACAATGGCGTCATTCATATCATTGATGCGGTGCTAATACCAACATTGCTTGCAGCATAACCAAACTTGTGGCATCTCTAAATTTAGTACGGTGCTTATGGGCGCACCTGACATTTTAAACTAGAGAACTTACGCAAGTGTTACAATTAGTAAGGTGCGTCAGAACCCAAACCATAGCTCATCCGTCCATAACTCGGTCGGACGCACCCTACAAGTCGATTTGCTCGTGACACTTGCGTAATTGCTGAACTAATTATCCGAACCTAAAATCAATCCTGAGCGCGCCGGCAGCATCAATTCTAAAAGCCGATTTTCCCCATCACCTTTCCAAACAAACTCGCCTTTCCCAAACAGCAATTTCTCGTGAGGAGATTTCAAATTAGCTGCCTCAAAGCTAATATTAGCTTCTTCGGTCGCGACATTAATCGCAACAACTATTTCCTCATCCCCCAAAATTCTGGCAAAAACGTAAACCGTTCCTTCAGCAAACAGAACTTGGTACGATCCAGTGCGGAGGGCCGCGTATTTGTGCCGCAAAGCTATCAACTGCTTATGATAATCTAAAACATCAAGTTCCCAGCGAGATTGTAAGGGAAAACCGCGGCGAGAATCGGGGTCTAGAGCACCGGGTAAACCAACTTCATCGCCGTAGTAAATGCTAGGAGCTCCCGGAAAAGTTAACAGCAGCAAAGTAGCGAGTTCGACGCTAGCTTTATCGCCCCCAGCAATTGACAGCAACCTAGCTGTATCGTGACTAGCCAACAAATTAAGTTGAGTTAGCTGTATCGGCCACGGGTAGAGTTCCAAAATATGCTGAATTTTGTCGCCGTACTCTTTAGCAAAAAGCGGCGGATAGGGATGGTAAGAACGACCTTCAATTTGAGCTAAATCAACTCTATCGCCCGCTGTAAAAGCAATAGTCGGCGCCGCAAAAAGATAATTCATTACTCCGTCAAATTGACTGCCGTCGAGCCATTCTCTCGCATCTTCCCAAACTTCGCCAACAATGTAAGCTTCGGGATTAATGGCTTTAACTCGGTCTCTAAATTCTTGCCAAAATCCAGGGGTTTTAATTTCAAAAGGAACGTCCAGCCGCCAGCCATCAATGCCGAATTTTATCCAATATTCGGCGATTTCCATGATGTATTCTCGCACTTCTGGATTATCGTGATTGAATTCAGGAAGTGCTCGATTCCCATCCCAACCGGCATAATTAGCAGGAGAATTGCCGTCGTAGGCAGATAGCGGCCAGCCTTCAATTTTAAACCAATCTACCCAAGGAGAATGGGGGCCGTTTTCGAGGATGTCGTGAAAGAAGAAAAAGCCGCGGCTAGCGTGGTTGAATACGCCGTCGAGGACGATTTTGATGTTGCGATCGTGAGCGGCGTCTAGAAGCTCTTTAAAAGCCGGATTGCCACCCAACATCGGATCGACTTGATAGTAGTCGTGGGTGTGGTAGCGGTGATTGCTGGCCGACTGAAATATGGGGGTGAAATAAATTGCGTTAATGCCTAAGTCTTGCAAGTAGTCTAGCTGTTCCATCACGCCCCACAAGTCGCCGCCTTTGTAGCCTTGCAGGGTGGGGATTTCGTGCCATTCTTCCCACACGAAGTTTTGCAGCAGGCGTTTGCGAGGCTGTTTGCTTTTGGCGAAGCGATCGGGGAATATTTGGTAGAATACCGCGTGTTTAACCCAGTCTGGCGTTTGAATTTGCATACACTTTTTTTAGCTTTTAGGGGTTAGGCTACAGTAGCAGATGTTTGTTGCGGATCTAGCTTTTGGTAGAGAATAGACATTTTATGCCATTTGGTCGATCGACAAATTGTAAAATATTACACAAATTGGCGGTCAATCTAAGATAGAAAACTGACTCTACCTAGAAGAAATTTATCGTCCCGACGGGGGGCGCTTCCTGAGTGCTGTGGAGTCGGACAAACTCAAATAACAGAAACGCCCGCAAAAAAAACCGGCTCAAACTCAAGCAGAACCAGAGCGCGAAGAAGGGCCCATACAGAGCGTCAGCGCCCGTGGTGGCGCGATCGACCTGCCTTGAAAAAGAACAACAGCGCCATGAGCCTCGATTGATAAATTGTGAAAACGGGGAATTTACCCAAAAGACTTATTATTAACAGCCCAAACCCCGAACCTTATTCTTTCCTTAAACTGCCTTTATTTATTGAAGGGTATTTTAAGTCACAACTCAAAACTTTTTTAAATATCCACTCTGGATAGATGGGTATTTTAACTCACAACTCAAAACTCCTAACTCCAGTCCCGGACGCACTCCAACTCTTCTAAACCGGGTTTTTTAACTGTTATTGAGGATTTGAAGAAGTATTTGGATTAAACAACCCGGTTTCTGTGTAGGCGACTCAACTGATAACTCAAAACTCAAAACTTCCTTGCTCCCCCCCCTTGTCAAGAAGCCCTCACCATCCGACACTGTACTTGGAGAGTTAATCGACCCTAGGGAGAAAGTTCCTTGAAAAAAGTCTTAGCCATCATCCTCGGTGGCGGTGTAGGCACCCGCCTTTACCCCCTAACCAAACTGCGAGCCAAACCCGCAGTTCCCCTCGCAGGCAAATATCGCCTCATCGATATTCCTGTCAGCAACTGCATAAACTCGGAAATAGTCAAAATCTACGTCCTCACCCAATTCAACTCGGCATCCCTCAACCGTCACATCTCTCGCACCTACCAGTTTTCGGGTTTCACCGAGGGATTTGTTGAGGTGCTCGCCGCCCAGCAAACTCAGGAAAACCCCAACTGGTTTCAAGGGACAGCCGACGCAGTTCGCCAATATCTCTCGCTGCTAGAACAGTGGGACGTTGATGAATACTTGATTCTCTCTGGCGACCACCTCTATCGCATGGACTACCAGAAGTTTGTGCAGAGACACCGCGAAACCAATGCGGATATCACCCTCTCGGTTTTGCCAATGGACGAGAAGCGGGCCTCGGATTTTGGTTTGATGAAAATCGACGACACCGGCCGTATTGTTTCTTTCAGCGAAAAGCCAAAAGGCGATGCGCTCAAACAAATGCAGGTTGATACTACTACACTGGGACTAACAGCGCAGCAGGCTCAGGAAAGTCCTTACATTGCTTCGATGGGGATTTACGTCTTCAAAAGAGAAGTTCTGATTAAACTCCTGAAAGAATCTCCAAATCAAACTGATTTTGGTAAAGAGATAATTCCGAATTCTGCAAAAGACCACAACGTTCAAGCTTATTTGTTTGACGATTACTGGGAAGATATCGGAACCATTGAGGCTTTTTACGAGGCTAACTTGGCTCTGACAAAACAGCCTAAGCCGCCTTTCAGTTTCTACGATGAAAAGGCGCCGATTTATACTCGCCCGCGTTTCTTGCCGCCGACTAAGCTTTTAAATACTCACGTGACTGAATCGATTATTGCTGAAGGCTGCATTCTCAAAGAGTGCCGGATCGACCATTCTGTGTTGGGAGTTCGATCGCGCATTGAAGCTGGATGTACGATTCAAGACACCCTGGTCCTGGGTGCTGACTTCTACGAACCCGACGCCGAACGGCATTCGAGTTTGGACAGCGGCGGCGTCGCCCTCGGTATCGGTGCAGATACTACAATTCGCCGCGCGATTGTGGATAAAAATGCCCGCATTGGCCGCAATGTTCAAATAATTAATAAAGACCGAGTGGAAGAAGCAAACCGCGAAAACCAAGGTTTTTACATCCGCAGCGGCATTATCGTAGTCCTGAAAAATGCCACGATTCCTGATGGAACTATCATTTAGTTATTAGTCATTAGTCATTAGTCGTCAGTCATTAGTTTTTTAAGTTAAAATCTGTTACCTGCTTTTCAAGTGACTGATTATAAATAATGAAATTAGTGACAGATCACCAATGACCGATGACTGATGACTGATGACAAAATTCATTCTTTTTTTTGTTGATTATTAATTTCCACCCCTGATGCGAGGTTGTCGAAATACTTGGCTTTATTCAAAGGCTCGCGGATTATTAATAAGCCACCTTCTCTGTTACTGTCTGCCGTGATACAGATATGTCCGCTCGCCTGCGTCTGGCGAATAGCTTCTGATTCTTGTATTTGCGCTGGTAGCACGACTGGCAAATGCGCTGCCCGTTTCTGAGTAAAACAGAACTCTCGGAACTATCTTTCCAATCGTCGCAGCAGCCACAAGGCCAACTTAGCAAATAATTCATAATGTTAGCACCCTAGTAGCGTTAAAAGCTTATCGCTCTACTATCCTATCTTAATGTTTTATACAAGTGTGTGATGTAGCTAACAGACAGCGGAGAAATTATGTTATATTACTTGGATTTAAATCTCTTCAAAGGTTGTAAAAATAAAATTTTATAGGAAGGGTCTGGGGTTAATAAAAAATATCTAGAAATTTTGTGGGATAACGGCGCAATTTAGGGTATTATATAGTCACAATTTAGACATCAGATTGGATCGAACTTGCTGATGAAAACCTGCTAAGATTTGGATTGGGTGATAAAGCTCAGATCGAGAAGTTCGTAGGCGTAAGCCGGGGCGTAGCCATCGCACCGCGCCCCGAAAAGAAAGACCAAAAAAAGATCGATCGTCCGCGCCAGTCAACCCTCCTAGACTCGCGCCCGCAACAGCAGCAGCTTTCCCCGCCTCATCTCAACCGGGCTGCTGCCTCCCGACAGCCCTAAGCCTCATAACTCCCCACAAAGTTTAAAGTGTTCGTCGCAGGAGTTTCCCCGTCTCACAGCTCACAGGTATAGCAACGGCATCTAGGGTAAGGACGTTCTTAATTGATGAAAGCATTGTTTTTGCTGTCGAATGCCAAAAGCATTTCTAGAGGCGGCTGCTCTGGCTCCCTTCAGCACCAGAGATCCGAATGCTATAAAATCTTAAACAGCAGCGGAGTGCGGAAATTGCGATCGAACGCCAAGCAACAACCGAACTCGATCAAGTCCAAACCTTTGATAACCTATAATTTGAATGAGATGCCGCAGGCACTTCGGCTCCTGGCATTATACTAATGCGCCATCCTGCGGCTAATTTGGGATTTATTCTTTCTAACAACTAACAACTAACAAATAACAACTAATAAAGAGGGGATTGCTTAATGGCTGCAACAGATTTTAAAGACTATTACGCTATTTTGGGGCTCAACAAAACTGCCAGTTCTGACGAAATTAAAAAAACTTTCCGCAAACTAGCCCGCAAATATCACCCGGACATGAACCCCGGCAACAAAGAAGCCGAAGCTCGTTTTAAAGAAGTAAACGAAGCTTACGAAGTACTCTCAGACCCTGAAAAACGCAAAAAATACGACCAATACGGTCAATACTGGAAGCAAGCTGCCACAACTCCAGGCGGATGGCCGGGGGGGGGCAGTACGAATGTAGACTTTGGCGGGGTTGACTTCAGCGAGTACGGCAGTTTTGACGAATTTATCAATGCCTTGCTAGGCCGCGCAGGTAGTAGTCCCGGTAGTGCCCGCAATGCCAAGTGGAATTACAGCAACTACCGCAGCACCAGCGGCGGGCCCACAGGTTTTGGCGGCTTTGAAGATTTCGGGGGGTACGAAAACCGCACCGCAGGAAGCTCTCTCGACACCGAGGTCGCCATTTCCCTGACTCTGGGGGAAGCATTTCGGGGAACTTCCAAGCGAGTCGGCACGGGGGAAGTTTCGATTCCAGCCGGAGTGAAAACCGGCAGCAAAATTCGGATAAAAGGCAAAGGTCAAGTTGACCCCTACACGAAGCAGCAGGGAGATTTATACCTAAAATTAGAAGTTTTGCCTCACGCTTTCTTCCAGTTTGAGGGAGAAAATTTGGTCTGCGAAGTGCCGATAACTCCCGATGAAGCGGTGTTGGGAGCTTCCATTGAAGTGCCGGCGCCTGAAGGTATGATCACTGTGAAATTTCCAGCCGGGATTCGTTCGGGTCAGTCTTTGCGGTTGCGGGGCAAAGGATGGCCGAAACCCAAGAAAGACGAGCGGACTGATTTGTTAGTAAAAATTGCGATCGTGCCACCGAAAGAACTCACCACTGTCGAACGCGAGTCCTACGAGAAAATCCAAGCAAACCGTACTTTTAATCCTCGCAGTAATCTCAATCAGATGGTGCTTTGAAAAAGCGTGCATTTCTCGGGCGCAAATAAGATTCTTTCTTCACTATTTCCTCGGGACACAGCATTGTTGTGTCCCTACTGTATGCAAGCGCGCTCTCATTTGAAAAATACCCTGTTAATAAGTCAACTTTTCTTCGCCCGTAATTTGCACTTTCCAACCTTCTCAAGACTCTTCGCTAGCTCTTAGCTGAGTAGGTTGACTACCTTGTTTGAGGTTGATGGTAATTTTTTTAGCTCCTTTGTTCTCCAGATCTCGGATGTAGCCGGTCGATCTGTCAGAAGCTTCCTGTCTGCTTTCATAGGGCCCAAAGTAATAGGTACCCTTTGGCGAATCGGTATCCACTTCTACCCACCATTCGTCGCGTCGAGTGCTGCTAGCAGGTTGAGCTAGCACCCAAAAAGCCGTGAAAAACATACCCAACATAGAGATTTCAAACATATTTACCTCGGGGAATACTTAAGTAGTTTTTACTATTCTCAATTTATCAAGGCAACGGGAGCGATCGGCTCGTCCTCAGTGCTGATTTGATCCCGATAATTTTGGGCAGTTAATGCTGGCTAAACTCTGCATTTTGGTGGAGAAGATGCCGACTTTGAAGCCACCACTACAAATACAAAGTCCGCCCGGTAAGGACTAGGACAAGACGATGCTTAATATTATTGTTGAGGCTTCAGTTAATTAAAAATTCAAACAGAACTTACACACTTTTGACGCTCAGAAACCGCGTTGCTTAACCCATACCCCTCGCTATAGACGGAGTATTTTCGTCAAAAAACCCGGTTTCTGCCCCCTGGAGTATCAAAATTCTTAAGCCGCGATACCCTCTGAAAATTCACTATCGCAAATCGTGAGTTCCGAAGGCTGACAGCGTTTGATGCGGATACTAACCCTTTTAGCTCCCTCGCTTTCCAAGTCTTCGATGTAGCCTGGAGTATTGCTGGAGGCTTCTTTGTCGGTGTCGAATGGGCCAAAATAGTAGGTACAGTGGGGCAAATCGGTGACAATTTCTACCCACCATTTCTCAGATCGGCGGTGGCTTGGCCCGGCAAACACGGACAAGACTGCGACGTAGATACAAAATAAATAAAATCCGAGCATCTTTATTCTTGAGGGAGGTTTAATTTATTATTTAAATCTATCAAAATAATTTGTGCGATCGAATCAACCTCAGTGCTGATTTTGCCTCGATCGACTTTAGATGCGAGATTTTAGATATTAGATTTTTCTTCCCATCTAAAACCTAAAGCAAAACCCGCCGGTGCGGGTTGTTTGCTAACTGAAAAATGCTCTTTTTCCGAACTAGATGGCTGGGCAAACCTCAGCCTGCTGAGGTTTAGCGCTTGCCTTTGGGGAACTGTTCGATACCAGCCCAACCGTAGAAAACCAGCTCGTCGTTCTGAACTCGGCAGCGGTCTACTCGCAGTTGAGTGCCTTCTAAGGCAAATTTGTCTAAGTCTAGCAAGTTATTTACGTGGGCAATTATAGCTTTGCCCAAGTCTACTGCTTGCTCGTCACCGCCGTAAGTAACGCTGACAAATTGGATTTTGCGTCTGTCTTCTACTTGCAATTGAGCAGTAATATCTATTTTGACCGGTTCGCTGGCATCGCCTACGGTAATTTCGGACTGAAGCCGAATTGATTTGTCAGTTCCGAAGCTGACTTCAGTGTTTTGAAAGTGCAGAGATTGCTCTTGGTACTTCAGCTTCTGGAGTTTTTCAACTACAAAAGGTGTATTGAATGAGGTGGTTAAATCCGATCGACTTAAGACTACTCGCATATTTGCCTGGGTAGGCTGCCGTAATTTCACTTGACCTGCAAAAATCGCTCCAAAATCAATGGAGAGTGCTTGCAGGTAGAGTTCCATCACTTCTATGCGAAGGCCGTTGTACATCAACATACCTTTGCCAACGAAGTCGAAACCGTCGATGCTTCCCTGCAAGAGTTTGGCTACTGGTTCGACTCGGATGTTGGCCTCGGCCTTTTCAGAACGCTTGAATAAGGCTGCGATCGCAGCTCCTGCTACTTTACTAACAAGGCGATCGCCACTTTGACCTTGAAAGGATGTACCGCTAAACAAAGCTGCTACCATTTATTCGTTTGCTCATCTACAGTCGCCATTATAACCTCATATTAAGAAATGTAAAAATCGCTTGTGCTTATTCACCTCATAAGCAGATCTTGTTTTTTGTCTGTCTTCAAAACAACATTGTTGAAATTTAAACGCTCAGGGGGGTACCTTGGAGACAGGCGCGATCGAGCAATGCCCCATCCCAAACGGTTTCTTCGATCAACGCGCAAAGCAAATTAGCCCCCGTCAGGTTAGCGCCGCGCAGTACGGCTCCATTCAGGATCGCTTCTTCCAAGTCAGCTCCCGACAAATCAGCGCCTGACAAATTGGCATTGCTCAAATCGGCACCAAGCAAAATTGCCCGAGCCAAAGCAGCGCCCCGCAAATCGGCGCCACGAAAATCGACACCGCTCAAATCCAAATTGCCGATGGATGCCCCCGTCAAAAAAGCACCCCCAAAACTTGCGTCGCGGACTAAAGCGTTAGCGAAGGAAGCTCCGCGCAAATCGGCATTGCGAAAATCTGCGCCTCGCAAGTCAGCGCCGCTCAAGTCAGCACCTCTGAGGTTGGCTCGCAATACGGCCCGCTGCAAGTTAGCGCCGGCGAGATTAGCTCCACTCAAATTGGCTTGAGACAAGTTAGCACCGGCGAGATCAGCTCCGGCTAAGTCTTTTCCGGCTAAATTAGTGCCGGCCAACATCAAAATTTTGCCTTTTCGTATGGCTTCGAGGTCATTAGTCATTCGTTTTTAGTCATTAGTCATTAGTCATTAGCGCACAGACCGGCTGCTGCTACAACTCCCAGTGTTAGGGTGCGCTTAGCAAGCACAGGCTGATTTTTTGTAGTGTTGGAAAAGATTTTGTGCTGAGTTTTAAATGCCCAATAATTCGGCTAGGCACTTCGGCTGCGCTCAGCACAAGCTCTGTACAAGTTCCCCATTACCAATTACCGATCGCCCATTACCCATCCAGTTATTTTATAATGCCGGAGCGGTCGCGGTCGTTCGATCGCCCAAATCCTCCAACCACACGTTAGGCAGTTGGCTCGGGCGGTTCGGTAACTGCATCAAACCCATTTCTGCCAGCCTGACGACATTGCTGAGAGTTTCCACCAAAGCCGGATCGAAGCGAGTGCCAGACAGTTCGCGGCACTGTTCCAAAGCTTCGCTCAAACTCAAAGCCGGACGATCACCACGCGGTTGAGTCAATTCTTGAAAATCAGCGACCAACCCCAAAATCCGCGAAGCAACGGGTATTGTTTCGCCTCGCAAACCCTCTGGCCTGCCGCTGCCGTCCCAATATTCGAGTTGGTGCTTGACAATTTCCGCCACAGGTGCTAGTTCCGGCATTGCTTGCAGCAGTTGGGAACCAATGAAACTGCGATCGCGCCAAAAAGAGAAAGTTGCTGGGTCGAATTGATCGGGGGTGCGATCGAACACCTCATTCGGGGCCGAAATTAAGCCGACTCGAAATAGCAATCCAGCCAGCCGCAGCCTCCGCAACTGCAAAGCCGGCAAATCCAGCAGTTGACCCAAAGTTTCCGACAAAGCCGCCACCTGCAAAGACGCTGTAGGATTTGAGGTATCGCGTTCGTCCACACGCTGGGCCATCCGCAGAAAAGCTTGAAGTTTGTTAGCGTTCAAATTGCGGCTGACGCGCAAAGCCTGACCTTCCAATTCCCACAACTCGCGGGTTTGGCGGTTAATTGCCACCATTTGCTGCTGAGAACTTTGCAGGTAAGTGACGATCCGCGATACTACGCCACTAATGTCGGCCAAGGGCGGACCTTTAGTTGCCAGGATTTCGTGGTGCATTTCCCGCAAACTGTCTGCCAGAGGAGAGTTGTAATGTCGCGTCTGTTCTATAAAAATTTCCGCAGCAGCCGACACCAAAGACTGGTCGAACGACCACAAACCGTAGAACTTTCGTTCTGTATCTACTTCAGGCTTGCCCTCGGGCAAGTATTCCTGGTCTGAAAGTTCGCGACAAAGCACCATTGCTTTGTATGTCGGGGCGAGGATGATTAAATTCCATTCTTGGATTATTGGGTCGTTCTCATCGAGATTTATTAAAGATACATTTTCTAATTGCCCGGTTTTGTGGGTAGCGAAACCGCTGTCGGCTACTGCACCTATGACAACGCGCCGAGAGGCATTAGCAATATCTAGGTAGCGATCGGCTTCCTGTAAATACCATTTACCCTGCTGAAACGTCACCAAAACTAAGGGTTGGAGTTCGCTCTTGTCCCCGCCACTGGTTTGCAAAATGTGGTCTTCTAGGGCGTGACATAGGGCTACTAGGGTGTTTTTGAAGTATACCCCGTAGCTAGAAGGCAGTTTTCCGTCGGGAAGTGTAGCTTGTAGTCTAGCGAGAGTTGATTCTGAATTCATTGCAAAAAGCGGTGCCGGCTCTTACTTATTGTAGCGGGCGATCGAACTTCTCGAAAAGACTTTTGGCAAAAATCCGAGTTTTTGATTTTTCACCGCTTCGCAACCGAGTCAATGTAGAGTGCGCCGAAGAGTACCTGATTAATTTTAGTAATTTTCTGAAAACCCTCTGTCTTTGGCTGAGTTTTTTTTCAGACGATAAACCTGCCGGGAGGAAGACGGTAAATGACTTAGGTATTAACTACTATTTTTTAAACAAGATTATTAGGAATTCTGAGCGTGCTTCAACAAAATAGAAGTTTAGGGGAACAGGCGATCGACAAAGTGGCCGAGATTGCTATTGCTAGCAAATTAGACGAATCCGAAACTTTGTCTGTGACAGTTAACACCGATCCGATTCAGCTCGCGCAGGGTTCAGTAGAGGCCGTTGCCGTTGAGGGCAAAGGATTGGTAATGCAACAAGATTTGCGCGTGGAAGAATTGCAAATCCACGTCAAGGATATTGCTGTCAATCCCCTCACCGCTATGTTTGGCAAAATTGAACTGAACGGGCCTGCCTTCGGTGGGGCGCGCGCAGTTTTAACAGAAAGCGATATCAACCGCGCTTTTAATTCCGAATACATCAGCAGGAAACTGAAAAACTTAAAAGTTACTGTTGAGGGGCAACAGCAGACAATAGACGTTAAAACTATTGAGTGCCAATTGCTAGCCGGAAAAATAGCTTTAAATGCTGAGGTATTGGTGCGGGAAACTGCCTCAACTGAAAAAATTTATTTTACAGCAAAACCTCAGATCGCAGCGGACGGTTGGGCAATTTCTCTTCAGGATGTCGAGTATCCTGAAAACAAGGAATTTTCGCCGGAGTTAACTGAAGCTTTGGCGGACAAAGCTGGTGAAGTTTTAAACTTGCGAAATTTTGAAATTGAGGGAATGTCCCTGCGGGTTCAGCAGCTAAATGTGGAAGCTGGTTTGCTGACTTTGCAAGCTGAAGCGAAAGTAGAACAATTCCCTAATTAGGAGGTTCTAGGGTGTGTCAGAAACAAAAAAGCTCTTCAATTCCAGCAACTATTGGAACTGAGGCACCCTACCATTATGCTTTGCTTTGGAAAAAACTCCGCCGTTTATGAAATCCCTCTAAAGTTATAAAAGAGTCGATAGCAAACCGCACCAAAATATCACCGCCGTTAGAGGCAGGCATGGGGAGTTTACTTTTACTCTTAACAAGTGGTAGTAAAAAATCGGAAAAATTTTGTGAACACTGTAACTGCGTTTTTTAAAAGACTGCGTATCGGTCAATTTTTGACTGTATTTATGGCAGGTGTGCTGCTGTTTACCAGCACCGCTTGCAATTCGGGCGATGTTCGAGGTGCTCGGCCTGACAATCCTCCCGTTCAAGCTGGAGGAATGAATAATCCTCACAAGGGTGGCGGTGATGGATACACGAATTATAAAACATCCACCGATCCTAAAGTAAATCAGTCGCCTGCTCAAGCAGAAAAGAATCGGGCTGATTTGTCGCTCGTGGGCGATCGTCTCCTGGCCTCGACTACTGCTGAATCTAATTCCTCAAAACTGCTTTATCCTGGTTCTGCACCGATGGAAACTGACAAGTTCGACCTCGAACTCGGCGGAGATAAAACTCTGTTAGAAGCGCCAGACGGACAGCCGGCTAAGGCTCAACCCGTATTCGACCGCAGCGATCCCGATGCCAATATTTTAGAGAGAGTAGGCGCAGCGTTTAAGGATGCTTCTGGTTTCCTCAAAGATAGCGCTGAAGATGCCAAGGAAAGTTCCGTTACGAAACTCAATCCGCTGCAAAAATAAGCTAGCAGAACCAAAATTTATGTAGGGGCTGTATGAAACTAGCCCCTCCATAAATAATATAATTTATTGAAACCAGATAAACGCTTGTAGAGCTGCTACCTGCTCTACAAAATTTACGCTTTGTATGCTTTTTTGATATGATGCAGAGCAATATATTTTACATTTTCGGGGATTTCGGCGGCGAATTCCCAACAGTATTTCTGGTAAATTTCAATCAGGTTGAATAAATCTCAAACATATTGAGCAACATGAACTATTTTATGATAAATTAAACTGACTGGGTTGTTAATTTCGTGAGCGACTGCAGCGACTAACTGTGCCAAACTCGACATTTGTTCGGAGTGAATTAGCTGACGATGCCAACGAAAGTTCCGTTACAAAACTTAAATTTTAAAATTATTTTACAGTTCCATAAAAAACCCCAAACACTTTTAGGCGTAAAGAAAGAAGGATTGTAATCATGGATAAAATACCCGATAGCTCCCACATGATTGGAAAGCTTTTTATAAAATGACCTAGTTTTTATTACAATAGCGAGAGTTCATTGGCATCAGGGTGGTATTGAATCTTTCTATATCAGAAGTTTTGCCCTGATCTCTCCCGACAAATTGGTGTCGCTTGCGAGGGAAAACTTTTTCCTATCGCCCTCCATGATGAGATTGCTGAGTTCATCAGCCACATTTCAATTGAGCTACAGCTAGGAGATGGTATCGTACTATATACCGATGGTATTTCCGAAGCAAAAGACATTCACAAAAAACAATATGGCGTTGAGCCGATGTGTGAAGTCCTGAGCAAAAACTGGCATTTATCGGCACAAGTAATCAAGCAAGCGGTGATTGACGATGTGCGGCGACATATCGGCCATCAAAAAGTGTTTGATGACATCACATTTTTGGTTTTGAAGCGGAGGGAATTAGGTCTAGAAAAAAAGTAAAGTCACAGCATCCAGTCACCGCATTGCTTTAGAGCCATCGCCAATACCTCGAAAAAATAAAATTAAAATTATGACATGAAACGGGAAAATGGTCGGCGGGGCGATCGCCTTAGCAATCAAATTTACGTACGAAAAAGTGGTGAAATATCTCAAACGCCGCCCCCCAAAAGAGGCTGAATCTCAAGAGAAATTCTAAGCGATAGTCACAGTCTTAATTTTTAGGAGACTAATCTGTTAATGGTAGTTAAATACGAGTTGTTCTCGTCATTTTTTTCATCATTATTGCCCTTCTTGCCTCCTATACTACCTTATAATCAATCGAGATAATGACTCGATTAAATGGTAAAATATTCGCTTAGATTGGTTAATTTGTGCTTCTTTGACAATGGGAACGGGCATCTGGGCAATGCACTTGATAGGAAAGGTGGCTTATCACCTGGCAGTAGCGATCGCCTACGATTTACCCATTGTTATTTTCTCGCAGTCATTGCATCTGGTATCGCCTTCTATAGCTTGCATCCAAATTTTGCACACAGATTCTCATTGTTAATCCCCGGTATTTTCATCGGTTCTGGCATTGGAAGTATGCTTTATATTGGCATGGCGACGATGCGAGTACCTGCCGAAATGCACCATAATTACTGGATTGTGGCACTGTCTTTCTTAGTTGCCGTTATTTCCAAATCTATAAGGAAGTCCGATGTACGACTTGACGAGATTCACTTTAAGGGACATGGCCGAATGCGGGTGGGCTCTACGCCAGTTCGGCTTGGGGGTGGAAAGTATGGAAGAGGCGAGTAACAGAATTGTTAGGTATCTTTACGAAAATTTCTGTACTAAGCCAACTGGTGAGAAATCCTGCGCCCTCGTCCGTTTGTTCAAAACTCACCCTTATGAAGACTTAGAAGTTGAACTTGCCGAGTATGCCCGTAGTATGTTGAACCACTCTCCCGCTTTGCCTGCGATGAAGTGCATGACTCTACTGGCAACGGTAGGAGAACAAACGGAATGGAACTCAAGACACACATCCGTTGGACACAAAGCTATTCCACTGGCAAGCGAATCTGTAGTCGCTCAGATGCCGATGATCTCACAACTCATCAGACAGCTCGGCTTAGATATAAAAACAGTTATCAACCCTGACCCGAATCTTTTAGTAGAAATCGAGCAGAGGAAATACAACGTCTTCTATGTACCTGAAGCGATTGGCAGCCCATATATTCCCGCTCAAGACTCCTTTGTGATTCCCTTCGGAATCAAATCTGTGTTGGGGTTTGGTGGTCTATTACCTTCAGGCAATATGTTTGCAATTATCATGTTCTTGAAAGTCCAGATTCCCCATAGCACGGCTCAGATGTTCAGCACTCTGGCGCTGAACGTCAAGACAGCACTGCTGCCCTTCTATCGAGGAGCTGTCTTCGCTCAAAAAGATGAATCTGCTACAGCCTCTAGGCAAATATTCACAAGAAACACTGAGCAGGAGCTAGCGCACCTTAAATCCAAAGTAGCGACTTTGACGCAGTTGCTTGATGTTTTTGACCAATCGATCTTTGTACAATCCGATCGACTCGAACAAGCCATAGAGCAACTGGCGGACTCCGCGCAAAAGTTAGATACCCTCAACGAGAGACTCAAGGAAGAAAATCTCCGCATGGGTGCTGAATTGGATATCGTGCGTCAGATGCAGCAGATGATTCTGCCCAATGCTGAGGAACTGGAAATTGAAGGACTCGATATTGCTGCATATATGGAGGCTGCCGATGAAGTCGGCGGCGACTACTATGATGTTTTAAACACCGATGGCGTTGTCACTCTGGGCATCGGCGATGTCACTGGACATGGGCTCGAAAGTGGCATCTTGATGCTGATGGCGCAAACCGCCGTTCGCACCCTCAAGGAAATCCCCGAAGTAGACCCGGTTCGGTTCCTAGATGCGCTCAACCGCACCCTCTACAAAAACGTGCAGCGCATGAAGTCCGAAAAAAGTCTCACCCTAGCAATTTTAAATTACTCCGAAGGACGGGTCAGCATTAGCGGTCAGCATGAAGAAACCATTATTGTGCGCCTTGGTGGACAGGTAGAACGTATCGACACGATGGATTTGGGCTTTCCTATTGCTCTTGACGATGACATTGTTAAGTTCATCAGTCATATTTCAATGGAGCTACACCCAGGAGATGGTATCGTGCTATATACCGATGGTATTCCCGAAGCAAAAGACATTAAGAAAAAACAATATGGCATGGAGGCGATGTGTGAAGTCATTAGCCAAAATTGGCATTTGTCGGCACAAGAAATTAAGCAAGCGGTGATTGACGATTTACGGCGACATATCGGCAATCAAAAAGTATTTGATGATATTACGCTGCTGGTTTTGAAGCGGACGGAATTAGGCGTAGCAACAGAGTCACCGCCTCAAGCAGCCCCATTGGTTTAGAGCGATCGCAAATACGTCACAACAATAAACTGATGACAGGAAACGGGAAAATGGTTGGCGGGGCGATCGCCTTAGCAGTCAAATTTACGAAGAGGTGGTGAGATATCTCAAACGCAGCCCCCCAAAAGAGGTTTAATTTTAAGAGAACTCCAAAGCTGTAGTCAACTTCTAAATTTTTATGATTAAATCTATCTAATGATATATTGCATCAATGTAAAGAAAGCGATCGATCGTGGGATGAGCGCTCCCTTTATTGACATTAGTGCTTTCGGTCAATTAAAACTATTCACTCAAAGCCTTTCTACATAGCGTAAGGCGCGCCAAGGCGCACCCTACCGAATCGATTTGCCAGGGTAATTCCTATTCCTATCAAAGCTTTTTCCGAGCTAAAACAGCTTTATTCTATTTTTTCTTTGACTCAGAAACATCAGCAATCAAATCGTCTTTATCAACTTTGGGTACAAAATCAGGGCGTTCTTTGGATTCCCAACCGGGGGGGCGCTTGGAGTTATACCAGGCGATCGAGCCGATCGTAGCTGCGGCAATAAAGCCAGCAACAAGAACTAATATTGGAGTGCTCAAGCTGACACTTGATTCCGGCACTGGCTGCTGCATGAGCAGCTCAATCATTACTCGCTTGATGGGTGCAACAACAACTGCTATGGGAGTGGTCAAGCTGATATCTATCATTAGGCTAAATCCTTATCTACTCTACTTTTACATTATTTTAAGTGCTAAGGACGTTTGGTTGATATATCTGAAGGCTGAAAAATTGGCAGAATTGCGGTCATAATGTTTAGAGCTTGAAAATAGGAGAGCTGATTTTATGCCGTTGGGGACAATAGCATTGCTGTTGGCTGCTAGTTTCAGCCTGGGTGCTTTACCGCTAACGGGATGGGCGGTGCGAGTGTTTAGCCGCCGAGATTTGAGGGCCCTGGGTACGGGGAATGTGGGCGTGTCTGCTGCTTTCATTCACGGGGGGAAATTAGCGGGAATTGCTGCGGTGTTGGCGGAAATAGCCAGGGGTATTTTGCCGGTTTTGGCGGGGCGATTTTGCTTCCCGGATGCACCTGCGATCGCGATCGCCCTGTTAATTCCTCTAGTTGCGGGCAGATATGCGATCGCCCGAGGTGGAGGCGTGACCAACGCTGTTTGGGGTCTTTTGGTATTTTCGCCGCCGATGGCTGTATCATCGGGCCTTTGGGGGCTGCTGGTGTGGGGTTTGGCACAGCGGTGGTGGGGTGAGGGCGATCGGGCGAGACTATTTGCTTCCCGTTGCGGGTGTCTGTGTACCCCAATCTGGGTTTGGGTGTGGCGACAATCAATGCCCGAATTTTTAGCAGCAGCAGGATTAGCTTTGTTGTTAGCAGCAATTAATTTCAGTCAGGGTGATGATATGGCTTTATCTAAATCTGATCAATTGTTTTCTCTTGATGACTCGTTAGATGCTGCAATCTGCGGCGATAAAGCCGCTAAATTGTCTCAACTGAAACGAGCCGGGTTTAATGTACCCTCTGGTTGGATATTATCACAAGAAGCGCGCATCGGGCATCGGGCATCGGGCATCGGGCATCGAGGAAATAGTGATGAATTGTCAATTCCGAATGCTTTCATTCACAATCTAAAATCCCACATCCCAAATCGAATGATTGTGCGTTCTTCTGCCGCGGGAGAAGATGGCGATACGAGTTCTGCCGCCGGACAATATCAAACTATTGGCCCTGTTTTCACTGAAGCAGAATTGCTCGATGCAATTAATCGCTGTCGCCAGTCTTATTGGACTTCCGAAGCTGTGGCTTACCGCCGACAGCGACAATTGCCCGACACCCAAATTGCTGTATTAATTCAGCCTTATATTGACAGCGAATTTGCGGGAGTCATGTTCAGTCGCAATCCTTTAGATGGTGGTTCCCAGGTAATTATAGAAGCTTTACCGGGAGGAGCAGAAGCGGTTGTCGGCGGACAATATACTCCGGTTCACTTAGAAATTGATTTTAGTAAACCGGAATTATTAGAAAAACAATTAAATGAACTTCAAAGTAATTCAATTATTGCTCAATCGATTATAGTAGAATTGGCGAAACAAGCGCAAGCAATTGAAGCATTTTTTCACGGAATTCCGCAGGATATTGAGTGGAGTTGGGACGGGGAAAAAGTTTGGATTTTGCAAAGCCGCCCGATTACTAATTTGCAGCCTTTTTGGACGCGCACTATTGCAGCGGAAGTGATTCCCGGTGCAATTCGCCCGCTAACTTGGTCGATTAACAGGCCCCTGACTTGCGGGGTTTGGGGAGAGATTTTTCAGGTGGTTTTGGGCGATCGCGCGATCGGCTTAAACTTTAATGAAACGGCAACTTTGCTGGGTTCTCACGCCTATTTTAATGCGACTTTGTTGGGCGAAATTTTTCGGATGATGGGATTGCCGGAGCAGGGTTTGGAATTTTTGCTCAGAGGGCAAAAGATGGGCAAGCCGCCTTTGGGGAAGATTTTGCCGAATTTGCCTGGTTTGTGGCGTCTGGTGCAGCGAGAGAGGGCGCTCAATGCAGAATTTAAGGGCGATCGTACTTCTATTTTCCTCCCCGCACTCCAAAGTCTGGAGAAAAAAGAGGGAAGTTCGGCAACGGATTTAACGGAATTGTTGGAGAGAGCGGAGCAAATTCAGGAGTGGCTGAAACCGATTACTTACTACAATATATTAGGGCCGATCGGGCTTGCTATTCGCAAGGCAATTTTTCGCGTTTCAGATGAATGGCTCGACAATGACAGCGCTCCTGAAATTGCTTCTGTGCGAGCTTTGCAGCAGTTGGCTCATAAATTGCGGCAAGCTGCTGTTTCGCAGCATGACGAAACTGTTTCAGTCGCAAATTTAGCACAGACATTTGCGGAAACTCCGGCTTTACAAGCAGACTTTGAAAAGTGGCTTGATGTTTACGGATATTTGAGCGAGGTGGGAACGGATATTGCTGTTCCTACTTGGCGAGAACAGCCGGAAATTTACCAAAAACTGCTAATAACTATGGATCAAAAAGCGGAAACTAATTTAGTCGAAAAGCGGAAATTAGGCTTGACTTTTGGGCAGAAGTGGCGACTAGATAAATGTCAGGCAAGAGCGATCGTCAAAAACGAAATTAGCGAAATTTACGCGCGGTTGTTGGCTCACCTGCGCTGGACTTTTTTGGAGATTGAAGCTTGCGGATTGGCAATGCAGGTGTTTCAGGAAAGCGGGGATATTTTTTATCTGGAATTTGGCGAAATTCAGCAGTGGATTCGCAGCGGCGCGAGTCTTTCTTTTCAGGAGACAATTAGGGAAAGGCGCGATCGCCTGGTAGCCGATCGCGATCGCCAGATTCCCCCTGTTGTCTACGGCAATTTGCTGCCAAATTCTCAGACAAGGGCGATCGAACTGGCAACATCGGAAACTAATATCATCCAGGGAATTCCAGCAAGTATTGGTCGTGTCGAAGGGTTTGTCAAGATTTGCCGCACCGCCAGCACGGATTTAGGAGAAAATGCGATCGCAGTAGTTCCTTACACCGATGCAGGTTGGGCACCGCTGCTATTAGGAGCAACAGCAATTATCGCCGAAGTTGGCGGCCAACTATCTCACGGAGCAATAATCGCTCGCGAGTACAAAATTCCTGCAGTTATGAATATTTCTGAAGCTACAACTCGCTTGCGAGACGGTCAAAAAGTCCGAGTAGATGGGTATCTCGGCACTGTAGAACTGCTCGAATAAACGGAAAGAAAAAGGTAAAAACTTGTTTTCAGGTAGGGACACGGCACTGCCGTCTCCCTACAGCTTCATAAACGTGGAATCTGCTGTATCTCCAAGTCCTAGTTTCTTAGACTAAGAAATTCTCGACAACATAGTTCCCCACATTTCTACCCACACTTAAACCATTTACGTTAGCACTCATGAAATGAATGCCTCCGTAAAGGCGACTCATGCCCGATTCGTCGGCCGCTTCGCTGAAGTTTTGAAAGGTTCGCAAAGTGTTGACAGTCCTGTCTCCCCTATCTGCAAAGCCAAAATCTGAACCCAATACAGAGGTCATAACTGCATCTGCTGCACCGCTAAAGGTACTGTGGCCCGACGTGTACTCAGGGAACGGCGGAGTAGTGATCAGCGGAGTCCATAGGGGGTCGGCTGTCGTGTTCGGATTGTTGTCTGTGTCTGCTTGGCGAATAGCTGTCACCGGCCGCCACAAGTTGTACTCATACTTGGCATCCCAGCAGCTAATAGCTGCATCGGCAAGGGCAAAATTTAGCAGGGCGAACAAGCGGGCGCTATCTTCTAAGGATTGGCCGGTGAGAGTCGCGGTTTCTTCGGCGATTTGGTTCCAGTGGCCCGGAGGCGTAAACGTCCCAGCGCCGTTGGCCCAGAATTTGGCGATGGCTGTTTGGTCTAGGGTGCGCGTGAGGCTGTCACTTTTGCCGATTTCTTTGACGTAGTTAACTTCCTCTGCGTACTTGGCGCTGTCAAGGGCGGGCGGGCCGGCCGGGCGGAACTGAGAACCGCTAGTCATGGCAAAGGGAGTAACTTCTGCCCACTGTGGTGCCAGCGCGGCGGCAAGGGCGGGGGGAGTCGGTACCCAACTGCCAAGGTCGGTTTTGGGGGTGTACTGCACTACTTTCGTGATGCCGTCTGTACTCCGCGAACTGATAATTTGGTCGGCAACTTGCTGTCCGAGGGCAATCCCGTCTTGTTTGGCTTTGCCGTCGGTAATTTTGGCTAGAGACGATGCGTATGCTTCGTCAAATGTGGCTGCTTGCGCTGGGTAGAGGTTGACTAAGACGCGGTGGGCGGCCGCGGCGGTGGCTGCTTCTGCTGATGTACCTGCGGGTGGGTCTATTTCCACGAGGTAAGGGGTGTATTTTTTGCTGATTGAGTTAACAGCATCGTAAATGGCTGCGTGAACCATTGCCATGTTGCGGGAGGCGAGGGGAGGCGCAGTGTTGCCTGTCCGCACTGCATTCAGCATGACTCCGTTCCACTCGATGACAGGGTTTGCCGATAGCTGATTTGTGAATTGGTCGCGACTGATTGTACTGCTGTTGACTCCCGGCAAGACTGCTAAATATTCGCCCGTGAGTTTGTCTTGAATTACGGTGCTGTTGCTGTTGACTCCGGTGCCTTGCTGGATGTTTAAAGCTTCAAAGGTGAGGCCGTCTAGCAATCGAATTTTGTCATTGCCGTTGCCGAAGTCGGCGATGTAGTCGGCGGCAGCTACAGTTGGGCCGCCGCTGCCTTTAGCAATGGCAAAGATATCATCGCCTGTGCCGCCGCTCACGGTATCGCTACCTGCGCCCGCATAGATGAGATCGTTGCCGGAATCGCCACTAATTAGATCGCTGCCTTTGCCCCCCCAGAGGATGTCGTCGTCTGCACCACCAACAATCGTATCGTTGCCTTGGTCGCCGCAGATTTTGTCTTTACCTACATCGCCTTCGAGATAGTCGTCTCCGCTGTTGGCATAAATTATGTCGTTGCCCTCCAAGGCGTTAAATCTGTCTGGTTGGGTGGTTCCTTCAAGATAGTCAAATTTAGGACTAGGGGTGAGGGATGCCATGTTTATTTATTGGATATTTTGATTAAAGCGCAAAGGTTCGTAACATCTGTAGATGCTTAGGTGTGTTTACCCCTTATTTAATAATATTAAACTTTCTGGTTGAGACGTAAACGCCACAACCAAGCTTTATTTAATATTTAACGGGCTTTTTATGAATTTTTGCGCTTTGAATATGCGTAAATATACAGACATTAAAACTGACTCAGATACTGCAAGGTTGCTAATTTTTCCCAAAAAAACAGTTTTTTTTTATATTTAGAGCAAGATACTTTTTACCAGCATAAAAGGCGCGGATTGTGTAACGGAGTAAGTATATATTTATTAAGCACTCCTCAAAGCTGCGATCGGGTCGAGTTTGGCGGCTTGGCGGGCGGGGACGACGCCGAAGAAGAGGCCTACTGCACCGGATACGCTGACAGCAAGGGCGATCGCCACGGGTGATATTCCAGCTTGCAAGGGCGTGAAATTACCTACAAGCAAGATACCACCGACACCTACGCAAGTACCGACTATCCCTCCGGCAGCGGATAAAATCACAGCTTCGACAATAAATTGAAATAAGATATCTTGTTGAGATGCGCCGATCGCCTTTCTGAGTCCAATTTCCTGAGTGCGTTCGCTAACGGATACCAGCATAATGTTCATAATGCCAATGCCACCGACTAATAGGGAAATGCTGGCAACAGCAGTTAACATCAGAGTCAAAGCGCCGGAAATAGCCCCCATTCTTGCCATTAAATCCTTCTGATTTCTGACAGTAAAATCATCTTCGGTAGTAATTTTGTGCCGCAGTCTCAGCAGGTTTTCCACCTGAAATTGCGCCGCATCCATTTGCGATTCATCTTTAATCGAAATAAATATTGACGTGACAGCCAAACCGTAGGGAGATTTGCGCCCGACTATGCGATTGGCCATTGTGGCGATCGGCACAGCGGCGGAATTGTCAAAATTCGTACCAAAAGATGTGCCTTTGGGCGCCAATACTCCAATTACTTTGAGGCTGACATTTTGGATTCGCACCTGTTCGCCCAAGGGATTTGTATTGCCAAAAAGTTTCTCCGCTAATTCTGAACCGAGAACCACAACTTGGTTATTTTGCTTAACATCAAGTTCGGTCAGAAACCGCCCTTTTGCCATTTCAAAGCTTCTGACTTCTAGAAATTCTGGAATCGTACCAAAAATTAGAGCCGAAACATTTTTGTTGCTGTAGCGAACAATCTCTGAACTGTTAAGTTCTGCTGACACGCCTTGAACGGATGGGACTTGAGTTGCGATCGCCTTTGCGTCTGGCAGTACGAGAGTTTGAGGCGCACTTGAGATGGTACTTCGCCTAGCGTTCGGTACTCCCGGCCTCACGATTAATACGTTTGTACCCAGGGATTGAACTTGTCCTGCTACAAATTTTTGAGCTCCTTCTCCAATTCCAATCATGGCAATTACTGAGGCGTTGCCGACAATCATGCCAATCATTGTTAAACTGCTGCGAGTTTTGTTTGCTAGCAGTGTTTGACCTGCCATTTTGACGCTTTCAATAAAATTCATATTTTCTTTAAATGAACAAGAAGGAAAAAGAAAAACAGGCCAATGTCATGGTTTACTGTGCGTCGCAATCGCAATCCCCTGGGATTTGGACGCACAGCAAACCATGACACACTTAATAATGAATTACTACAGTCAACAGTCAACAGTCAACCGTCAACAAACTGATTAAGCACTTCTCAAAGCCACAATCGGGTCTAATTTAGCAGCTTGTTTTGCAGGTACGATGCCGAAAAATAAGCCGATGCTGCCGGAAACACCGACTGCAAGTGCGATCGCCACTGGGGAAACGCTAGCTTGCAGGGGAGTAAAAGCAGCTACTAAAAGCACGCCGCCGATACCAAATCCAGTGCCGATCGCCCCGCCTGCCGCCGACAAAATCACAGACTCGATCATAAACTGAATTAAGATATCTTGCTGAGAAGCTCCGATCGCCTTTCTCAATCCAATTTCCTTCGTGCGTTCCGTAACAGAAACCAGCATGATATTCATAATCCCGATGCCGCCGACAAACAGCGAAATTGCCGCCACGAAAGCCAACATCAACGTCAAAGCACCAGTAATACTGCCCAAAGTATTCATCAAATCTTTCTGATTTCGGACTGTAAAATCATCTTCCTTAGTAATTTTATGCCGCAATCTCAGCAAATTTTCTATTTGAAATTGGGCTGCTTGCATCATAGTTTCATCCTTGATAGCAACCGAAATAAATGTTACTTTTGTACCGTAGGGAGACGAGCGACCCACGATTCGATTTGCCATTGTTGTCAGCGGCAAATAAACATTCATATCTTGATTGTCGCCAAAACTTGAGCCTTTCGCCTGCATGACACCAATCACTTGAAAAGTCGAGTTTTTGATGCGAATGTATTGACCAACTGGCTGTGTATTGCCAAACAATTGTTCGGCTGCTTCCGATCCTAAAGCAACCACATTTTCTTGTCTTTCTAAATCTAATTTGCTTAAAAATCGACCTTGACCGACATCAAAGCTTCTAACTGTCAGAAATTCTGGGGTAGTTCCGACAATGGAAGATGAGACATTTTTATTGCGGTAAGTAACGAGTTGACTGTCATTTAGGGTTGGTGCGACTTCTTGGACAGAAGGAACTTGAGATGCGATCGCCTCTGCATCTTCCACTACTAAAGTCTGTGGCGGTATCACCGGCCGGCTTTGCGCTTCAGGACTGCCGGGAATAATAAATAGCAAGTTTGAACCCAGAGAGTTAACTTGTCCCTCGATAAATGTTTGAGCTCCTTCTCCGATACCGATCATCGAAATGACAGAAGCATTGCCTATGATAATTCCTAACATCGTCAAGGTGCTACGAAGCTTGTTTGCCATCAAAGTTGTGACGGCCATTTTGACGCTTTCAACAATATCCATAATTCGATTTTAGATTTGGGATTTTAGATTTTAGATTAGGAATTGGAATTATTGGTGCCAACTTAATATTTAAACCCATAATAAATCTCGCTTGTAGTCGAGTCTCGATCCCCCTAAATCCCCCTTAATAAGGGGGACTTTGAATAGTCTTGTCCCCCCCTTGTTAAGAGGGACTTTGACTGCTCTTTTCCCCCCTCTTCTTAAGGGGAATTAGGGTTGGAAAACACCCTAGAGCGATCGAGATAAATAATCCCCCATGCCCTATGTCCCATGCCCTATGCCCCATGCCCTATGCCCCATGCCCCATGCCCTATTTCTGATTCTTGATAATATCCTCCAGCTTTTTACCTTGAGGAAGTTCGGTAAAAACGCGATCGCCCGCTTTTGCACCCTCTAAAATCTGAATCTTGTTGCCAATAGTCGAGCCAACGGTAACAGGTTTAAACTTCGGCTGTTGTTTCTCATCAGGAACTAGCACACCCGTTTGACCTTTATTAGTGACAATTGCCACCGTCGGCACAACTAAAGCATTGCTCAGCTTTTGACCGACAAATCTCAAATCTACATTCATCCCCGATTGCAGCGACTCTTTGCCCGTATCAATGGCAACTCGCACTTGAAATAGCGTCACATCCCGTTCCTTAACAGCTTCCGGCGCAATTAATTTAACGCGGCCTTTAAACACTTTGTCTGGATAAGCATCGGCGACTATTTCAACTTCTTGACCCGGTTTAATTTGACTGATATCAGCCTCCGGGACTTTCGCCAAAACTTCCACATCTCTAGCTAAAGCGACAATCGATGTCGAAGTTGCCGAAGTAGCTTCCGAGGCAGAAGTTGCCGGAGTTACAAAAGCTCCTTGGATGGCGTATCTTTGGGTAATAATTCCAGCAAAAGGAGCGCGAACTTTCGTATCTTCTAACTGCACTTCTTGAAAGCGGACTTGAGCTTGAGCTTCGGCTAATTCAGCTTGAGCTTGAGCTATTTCTTCCGGGCGAGAACCATTTTCTTGTGCTGCCAATTGGCTTTTTGCTTCAGCAACTGCTGCTTCGGCTTTGGCGATTTCTTCTGGACGGTTGCCGTTTTCTACTTGCGCTAATTTGCTTTTAGCTTCGGCAACTTCTGCTTCGGCTTTGGCAATTTCTTCGGATCGCGTGCCGTTTTGCAATTGGTTCAATGCTTGCTGCTCGACTTGCACAGCAGCTTGCAGTTGCTGAATTTGCGACAGCCGATTTTCTTGCAGTTGTTGCAGGCGTCTTTGAGATTCTATTAATTTAGCTTGGGCTGTACGATTTTCTTTAATTAACTCATCCAGTTTATCTTTAGCCAGAGCACCTTCTTCCACTAGCGGCCGATTGCGTTCCACCCGTTGAGCGGTTAGTTCGGCTTGGGCTTTACTCGAGTCAATTTGCGTTTGTGCTTGGGCAATTTCTTGTTTGACACTGCCGGTTTGAGCGTCTGCTAAACGAGCTTGAGCTTGGGCTAAACGAGCTCGCGCTTGGCTGACTTCTTCAACGCGGCTGCCGGCTCGCAGTCGCTGCAAGCCAGCTTGAGTTTGCTGCAAGCGGGCTCTGGCTCCTGCAACTTCTTCAACGCGGCTGCCGGCTTGGGCTTGCGCGAGACTGGCCTGGGCTTGATCTAAGCGCGCTCGGGCGCTGGCGATGTCTTCCGATCGATTCCCGGCTTCGATTTTGGCGAGTTTGGCTCGCACGCTGGCTTCGCGGGCTTTAGCTTGAGCTAGTTGAGCTTCTACATCGCGGCTTTCCATGCGGGCAACGATTTGTCCTGCTTCGACTTTATCGCCCTGTTCTACAAACAATTCTGCTATGCGCCCCGAGCCTTTGGGGCTGAGATTCACGCGCTGTACCGGCTGCACCGTCCCGCTGGACGTGATCCGCACCGTGAGGTTTTGCGCTTCCACCGGCACTGTCATAGTGGCGATCGCATCTACTTTGGGCTGCGATCGACTTTTTGCTACATATATAGTGGTCGGTACAGCTAGCAACCCGGCTGCAACCAACCCAATCGCCCACCGCTGCGGTTTGCGCGCGGGTTTCTTCGGAGACTGCTTTTGGGCGGTTTTTTTATCTGCAATTTTGGTTTCTGTGGCCTTGGTGTCTACAGTCTGAGTATCTTCCACCTTGACCTGAGCAGTTTCCTTTTTGGGGCTAACGATCATACCGACTCACCTAATTTAATCTCAGGATTACCTTTAAAGGTAAAATTTTTTCTGATGCTCGGCATCGTCTTTCAGACTCATCCGATCGGGTGATTTTTAAAAAGTTCCCCAACCAGCACCTGTAAGCAATTATAGCTAATTGTTGCAAATTATTAAATAATGTTAAGTTTTTTCAGCCTAAAGAGGTGGGCCCAAACTGAATCGCTGCCGGCTGCTGGCAAATAAAAATATATTTTAGCAGATAATATTATTTTTGGGAGCTAGGCGCGCGCTTCTCACCAGCAAGCAAGGCGGATTTGACAGCGGGCGATCGACTACACTAGGTCATTGCGGACTCGTGTTAGCCATCGCAGCGGGATCTGCTAGTGCGAATTTCGCAACGAGACAGTATGGACACACTTATTCTCATAAACCCAGTTTCACGGCTAGCGGTGCGTAAGTCCTGAATACATATCCGCCCGGTGTCCACAACAGGTTAAAATATTTTTCAAATTAGTTAAAAATGGAAAATCCCAATAATGAATCGTCCTCAAAGCGTTACAGTTCTGGCAATTTTGCAGCTCATTAGCGGCATCTTCAGTCTGCTTGACGGCTTGTTCATCTTACTTTTTGCAGGCATTTTTGGCGGTCTCGGTGCGGCTTTCGGCGGGGCAAAAGTTGGCGCTGTAATCGGCGGCTTCATTGGAATTTTTGCTGCGATTAGTTTCATCTTAGGCCTCCTCTCCTTACTTTTAACTTGGGGCTTGTTTCAACTCAAAAATTGGGCTTGGACGGGAACGTTAATTGTCCATATCCTTGCCACCCTCACGCAAATTACCAAAATGTTGGGCAGCGGCGGTACAGCAGTCAATTTTTTAACTCTGGGTTTTGCAGTGGCTAGCATTTACTACCTGCTGCGACCGGATGTTAAACAAGCATTTCGGGTCTGATTTCCTTTTCATTAACGGTACTGAATTCTCGGATCGAAAAAAGCATAGGAAATATCAACCACCAGATTAATCAGTACAAAAGTTACAGCCACAAAAATTACTCCTCCTTGGACAATTGGGTAATCCCGCGTCAGAATACCCGTATAAATCCAAGAACCAATTCCCGGCCACGAGAAAATCGTTTCAGTCAGAATAGCGCCACCTAAAAGAGTGCCGAACTGCAAACCGATAGTTGTGACGATCGGTAAAAACGCATTTTTCAAAGCGTGTTTCAAAATCACCCAATATTCCGGCAATCCCTTAGCCCTTGCAGTGCGAATGTAATCTTGAGAAAGCACTTCCAGCATCGCAGAACGAGTGATACGAGCTATAATAGCCAGAGGAATAGTTCCTAAAGTCAAAGCTGGAAGGATTAAATGGGCGATCGCATCCCGCAAAGCCGCTAAATTCCACCTCAGCAAAGAATCCAAAATATAAACACCCGTAATCGACTTAAAACCAAACCCCAAATCTACACTAATCCGCCCGCTAGGAGGCAGCCATTTCAGATAAACAGCAAACAAATAAATCAATATCAATCCCAACCAATACACTGGCAAAGATACGCCAATTAACGAACCACTCATCGCGAGATTGTCCAGCCAGCTATTTTTCCGAACAGCAGCCAAAATTCCCGCCGGAATTCCGATAACAAGTGCCACCAACATCGCCACCACAGACAGTTCAAAAGTAGCAGGCCAGCGAATTATAATTTCATCAATTATCGGAATACCGCTAATAATGCTATTTCCCAAATCAAAGCGGATCAAACTCCATAAAAAAGCAAAATATTGCAAAGGCAAAGGCTGATTCAAACCTAATCTAGCTCTCAATATTTCCACCTGTTCGGGAGTTCCCCGTTCTCCCAAAAGGACTGTAGCTGGATCTCCCGGTATCAAATGCAAAAATATAAATACTAGCAGAGTGATTCCGAAAAGGACTGGCAATAGTCCCAGCAAAC
Organism: Microcoleus sp. Pol7_B2; assembly: GCF_036701035.1. Lineage (NCBI taxonomy): Bacteria > Bacillati > Cyanobacteriota > Cyanophyceae > Oscillatoriales > Microcoleaceae > Microcoleus > Microcoleus sp. Pol7_B2. The sequence continues at coordinate 35,610 of NZ_JAUBQB010000064.1, forward strand.
GTTTAACAATATATTGAAACATCAGTTGATCTCATTCACTTTGCAAATTTGCCAAAATCCGATCGACCGTTTCTTCTACCGTTAGATTGGTTGAATCCAGCCAGTAGCCAAGGCGAGGAGTTTCGGTACGGAGAATGCGATCGAAGGCATAAACCATTGTTTCGTTGGCATATCCGGTCTTCGATCTTGCTGCATCCCGTGCCGCTACAACTTCTGCCTTCGGACACAGAACGATCGCGGACAACGGCACATCGTGGAAAGTGGCAAGTACCTCAGCCAGTGCCGAACCAATGATGATGTCTTGATAAACGACCGTAAAACCAGCGTGGAGATAGTGTCGCGCTGCCATTGCTGCCAGGTGATACCGCAGTTGAAGCTGCTGATATGCCTCGGCTGACAAATTTAACGCCATTTGGGCCTGTCCATTCACAATCATGCGACGAAAGATATCGCCGCGAAGGTGGACACTTTTGGGCAAGCGTTCGGCAAGTGATTGGGCCACACTTGATTTCCCGGCAGCCATGTTCCCGGTAATCAAAATAATTTGTGGCTGATGATTTGCAGGTTGCGGATTGCTGTCCATACTGTTTGTTAAGGTAAATTCAAGTTAAGTATGAGAACCGAGGAGAGGTGTCTCGATCTAAACTATCAATTTTTGCTCACTTCCTCAAAAGACTCAGACCCCAAAGGACTCGGAATCCAAGATTGAATATTCTGGCGTTTCCCTAAAAGCGGCTGCGAATGTACGATGGGCAAACGCACAGCTTCCATGCAAAATCTCGCTAACTTCCTCATTAGATGTGAGATTTGAGATGTGAGAAGAAGAATAAAAATTGAAAAGTAAATTTATGTAAAGTATGAGGAACCAAAGAGAAGATATTTTGAGCGACAGTGACATACTTACGCACATACTTACGCAGACATAGGCTGTTGTAAAATAGATTTTATTTGAGCTGAATCTTGCAGGCGATCGCACTAGCACTAGATAAAAACGAGCGATCGCACTTTTAAGCGGAATATACGCATTTTGTGACATAAATGAATTTGTGAGGTGTATTATGCCTTCCTCAACAATATCAGCAAGCGCGATCGCAGATGCCGTTGCAGGTACAATCCCTGAAACCACACTGGCTATTGGAAAACTAGCGCCTAGCTTTGAATGGCTCAAGCAATTCGGCACACCCAATGACGATCGCTTCCAGAGCGCAGCACTTGACAGTGCAGGCAATGTCTATCTGACAGGAAGCACCTTTGACCCTTTGAGTGGCACCAATCCAAGTACAAATGCCTGGGTAGCCAAATATGACAGCAGTGGCAGTCAGTTGTGGCTCAAGCAGTTAGGGGGCAGTAATAACTATCCCAGTGAAGTGACTGTTAATAGTGGTGGCAATATCTACCTGACAGGAAGCACTGCTGCCGCTTCACCACTGGGATCTTTTGACAAATACGACGCTTGGGTAGCTAAGTATGACGGCACAGGCAGCCAGTTATGGCTCAAGCAGTTCGCTTTAGGAAACTTTGATGACTTTCCCTCAGATCTAGCTGTGGATACTGCTGGCAATGTCTACCTGACAGGAACAAGTGGCTATACAACTTCAGGTGCAGGTGGAGGCCCCAAAAGCGCCTGGGTAGCCAAGTATGACGACAGTGGCAACCAGTTGTGGTTGAAGAATGTCAATTCTGACACCCACGACATCTCCGATGGCATAAAAGTGGACAGCAGTGGCAATGTCTATCTGACGGGCACAAACTATAACTTTTCAAAAGGCTATCCACCGGATGTTGACACCTGGGCAGCCAAGTATGACAGCAATGGCAATCAGTTGTGGTTGAAGGAATTCGGGACTGCTGACTCTGACTACGGAGAAATCACAGCCCCCTCAGATTTAGCAGTGGATAGCGCTGGCAATCTCTACCTGACTGGAGAAACCAACGGCTCTTTGGGAGGTCCCAATGCAGGCAGTGAAGATATTTGGGCAACTAAGTACGACAGCAATGGCAATCAGTTGTGGCTCAAGCAATTCGGGAGTCCTGAAGATGATTTCCGCCCAAACTTAGCACTTGATAGCGCTGGCAATCTCTACCTGACGGGAGAAACCAACGGCTCTTTGGAAGGCCCCAATGCAGGCAGTGAAAATATTTGGGCAACTAAATACGACAGCAATGGCAATCAGTTGTGGCTCAAGCAATTTGGGACTGCAAAATCTGACTCCCCCTCAGACTTAGCAGTCGATACCGCTGGCAATGTCTACCTCACAGGAGAAACCGACGGCGCTTTGGGAGGCACCAATGCAGGCGGTCAAGATATTTGGGCAACTAAGTACGACAGCAATGGCAACCAGTTGTGGCTGAAGCAATTCGGGACTGCTGAATCTGACTCCTCCTCAGAATTAGCACTCGATAGCACTGGCCATCTCTATCTCACGGGATCAACCGACGGCGCTTTGGGATCTCCCAATGCAGGCGGTCAAGATATTTGGATTGCTAAACTCGGCACAATTACAGAGGTAGTCACACCAACACCAGTACCAACACCGATACTAATATCGACGCCTACTCCCACAACAACGCCGACGCCTACTTTCACACCAACTCCTACGGCAACACCAACGCCCTCAATCACGCCAACGCCCAGTCCCACATCAACACCAACGCCCTCAATCACGCCAACGCCCAGTCCGACATCAACACCAACGCCATCTGTCACACCGGCACCAACGCAGAACTCTTCTCCAATTATGGGTACTGATGGCGACGATATCCTTCTAGGCGATCGCAGCAACGATACCATTAGCGGTAAACAGGGAAACGATACCCTCAGCGGTATTGATGGCAATGATTGGATGCAGGGTCATCAAGGAAATGATTTTCTCGAAGGTAGCAACGGGGATGATACGCTTTACGGTGGCAAGGGCAATGATACTTTGCTTGCGGGGAACGGTGAGAATGTTTTATTTGGCGATGGCGCTTCTGACAGTCTCATTGGAGGTGAAGGGAATGATACTCTCTACGGCGGTCAGGGAAATGATACCCTATTTGGCAGCTTGGGAAATGATTGTTTAATTGGAGGTTTGGGGAGCGATCTATTCCTCTTAGGACTTGATGTCGGAACGGATACCATTTTAGATTTTGAAGACGAGAAAGATTTGCTCACACTTGCTAGCGGTATCACCTTCTCTCAATTAGCAATCACTCAAAGTAACAGTGCAACTTTAATCCGGTTTGTGCCAACAGGACAAATCTTGGGATCTCTGATCACGATATCGGCGAGTCAAATTAATGCTGCCGACTTCACTTTCCTCTAAAACATCACTTACGCATAAACTCTATCTGTAGGGTACATCTCGCTCTAACTTCTCAATTTTTGCTCACTTCCTCAAAAGACTCAGAACCCAAAGGACTCGGAATCCAACCTTGAATATTCTTGCGTTTCCCTAAAAGCGGCTGCGAATGTACGATCGGCAAACGCACAGCTTCCTCGTGCAAAATCTCGCTAACTTGCGCATAAATTTTCGCCCTAGCTGCTTTATCGCCACTCGCCCTCCCCTGTTCCAAAAGTTCCAGAACTTTAGGATTTTTCCAATTTCCCAAATCCCCCGTGGAACCAGGCCCGAAGTGAGGATAATAAAAATTGTCTGGATCGCCGTAATCTCCAGTCCAACCCATCATAAAAGCTTGAAATCCGGGAGGTTTGAGGCGATCGGCTAAATAAGCAGACCAATCCTTTGTTAGCAATTTTACCCGAATCCCGATCGCGCTCAAATCCGCCGCCAAAGCCTCAGCAATCGGCTTCGGCGTGGGAAAATAGGGACGGCTGACGGGCATATACCACAAATCCAAATCAAAACCGTTCGGATAACCGGCTTTCGCCAGCATTGCTTTAGCTTGCTGCGGGTTAAATTCATAATCTTTAACTTTATCAGACGCAGCCCAATTCAGCGCAGGCGGGATAAATTGCGAGTCGTATTTTCCCAGTTCTCCCCAGAAAGCTTTGACTATTGCTGGCTTGTTAATTGTTTGGGCGATCGCCCGCCTGACTTCCGGTTTTGACAACGGTTCGTAACTCAGATTTAACCCTAAATAACCGACATTAAAAGAAGGTCGCACAACAGCTTCTAAATTAGCATCTCCCTGAACTTCTTTCAATTGATCTGGCGTTAAATCCACAGTAAAATCAAGTTGTCCTGCTCGCAACTGAGCCAGTCTCGCCGCCGGATCGTCAACAAAACGAACTACCAATTGATTGACTTTTGGTGTACCCGTTTTCCAATAATTAGGATTTTTTTCTAAAACAATGCGATCGCCCGATCGCCATTCCTGAAACACAAAAGGCCCCGTACCCACCGCCAGCGACCCCGGAGTGCCGTATTTAGCACCCGCTTTTTTCACTGCCGCCGGACTCGCCATCCCGAAATAACCAGACCCTATCGCCGAGGGGAAAGCAGCAAAAGGTTGATTTAAAACAAACTTAATTGTAAACTTATCAACAACTGCCACATCTTTTACCAGGGAATTTTTATCTCCCTTAAAACCACCAAAAAAATTCTTCCAAATTGGATAAGTTTTGCCAGATTCTCGATAACCGTTAGGATTGTTGGCATCCCACCAGCGATCCACATTAAACTTTACAGCTTGCGCATCAAAATCCGTACCGTCGTGAAACTTTACCCGCGAACGCAACTTAAAAGTCCAAGTTTTACCATCTTTAGAACTTGACCATTCAGTAGCCAGACTCGGTTCAAGTTCCACAGTTCCCGGTTTGAAATCAGTCAAGCGATTGTAAATTTGGTCGATAACAATCACCGAATTGCCATCAGTAATATTTCCCGGTTCCAGATTGACCGGCGGCCCGCCCGCACCGTAAACTAAAGCCCCCGCCGGAACCGCAGCAGGAGTTGTTGGAGTTGGAGAATTATTGCTAACCGTGTTTGAGGGCGTGCCGCAATTGGATAAAATTACAGCCATCCCAAAAACTAGACTTAATAAAACTAAACGCCAGGGTTTTAACAATCTCATTTCAATCGCTCCGGTTTAATAGAAAATTGTACTCATATCAATAAATTTCTAATTTGCTCTTTCTCTCACCTCTGTAGTTTCTGCCTTATCGGCACTTCATTTAGTAAATTCTCTATTAAAATCTAATCTCAACTAACAAACCAAATATAGCAGCCTGATGATATCATGCCGGAGGGGAAAATCTCAACCCACACCTTTACATTAGGCGACGCAACCAGCATGAAAGCTAACGTTGGCGCCCCAGCTAGAAGGGTCATTCGATTTGAGGTTTTAGATTTTAGATTTTAGATTTTAGATTTACTCCATGAATCTGGGGGGAACATCTCATATTTGTAAAAACACTTCTTATGGCTCCTTTCTTCGGGTGCATCTCACTGTTGCAAATATATGAAAAAAGGGCGAAAATGAAAAAGCTAGTAAAACTGTGAAAAAAGATGA
>NZ_JAUBQB010000167.1:0-3108 GCF_036701035.1 Microcoleus sp. Pol7_B2
TCATCTTTTTTCACAGTTTTACTAGCTTTTTCATTTTCGCCCTTTTTTCATATATTTGCAACAGTGAGATGCACCCTGTATACTCCTTGGTCAAAGGAGAGTTAAAAAGTAAATTAAAAATCCCAAAACCTCGAAGCGTTGAACAAAAGCCAAAGGCCATTAATGAATTAAAAAATAGTCTATCTCATCAAGTCAAAGGTTTGCTGGAAAAAGCTCTTGACCAAGTAAATAAATATAATAAATTTCTCTTCTGGTGTAGTGATGAAACTCGATTAGGACTACATACAATTCAGAGACGAAGGCTAACACTACGGGGTGTAAAACCCCTAGGAAAACATCAATGGAAATTTAAATATTTCTGGCTTTACGGAGCCGTATCCCCATCTACTGTCAGAAGTTTTTTTTTGGAGTTTTCCCATTTAGACAAAGTTTGTTTTCAAGCATATTTGCAACAATTGTCGCTTCAATATCCCTATGAATTGCATATCATTCAAGTCGATAATGCTCCCAGGGTAAGCTCATCTAATTTGGTATAAATTGTACTTGACAAAAAGGGCAAGATATAAAAAAGCATCCTGTCAAGAGCGGCTCTTTGAACCCATCCCTGATTAAGCAACGCCCGAGAGACAACGGGCGATCGACTCGCAGCCTCAAAGATGTCAAATTGGTTCTATAATACTGCTTCATCTGTGTCACGAATGGTGAGGAAAAATCAATTAAGAAAGGATTCGAGCCTGTTGTGAATGAGGCAAAATCATCACCGAAACCCGACAGGTCTCAACCCATCTCCATGCAACACTTACTGCGCCTTCAACTTATTTTGATGACATACCAGACCCGAGAGTAGACCGAACCAAACAACATTTACTGAAAGACGTTCTGGTCATTATCATATTAGCTGCGATCGCCGGTGCTCAGGGGTGGGAAGAGATCGAAAATTATGGACTCAGCAAGCAACAATGGTTAGAAAAATTTTTAGAGTTACCCAATGGCATCCCCAGCGATGATACATTTCGCCGGGTGTTTGAAAAGCTAGACCCGAAAGTTTTAGAGCAGAAGTTATCGCAATGGTTGCAACAAATTATGGGTTCAGTCTGCCAAGAAATCATCCCCATAGATGGCAAAAGTTTGCGAGGTTCTTACGATCGAGAGAAAGATTTAAAAAACTTACATTTAGTGACAGCTTGGGCGAGCGAACAGCGTTTGGTACTGGGGCAAGTCAAAGTTGAAGACCATTCCAATGAAATTACAGCAATTCCAGCCCTACTAGAACTGATCGACATTACCGGGGCGATTATCACCATTGATGCGATGGGGACTCAAACAGAAATAGTCCGACTGATTCGTCAAAAAAAAGCCGATTATCTCGGGAGCATCTCAAATATGCAATGAGTATAAATACTATTCAGGCCCAAGCGAGATTTAAATAAGCACAACGATGTTTCAGAACTTGAGCCAGATTGTCACGATTCCATTGTGCCCCGGAGATTTTAATCCTCCGTCCAATTTGTTTAATTGTAGCCTCGACAGCACCGGAACCAATTGTGATCTTTTGAGACTGCATCGCCTGATAGTCAGGAATCCTACATCGATGTCGTTCTAAATAATCCAGAAAGTTCTTGACGTGAGGTACATCCCAGTCAGCCACAGCAGTGATTGCCTCATCGACCTGACCATGCCACAGATGAGCCTCCATTGTTCGCAAGCGTTGATTAGAGCCACCCAGTTTGTAGAGGTTTTCCGCATCGGTGATACCAATCTAAAATCTCTAAACGTTTCTCACATGAAGCAATCCCAGCTATCAAATTCCAGACCCCTGGATGTCCATCACCCAAACAAGTAATTGGCTCACCTAAAGGCTGTCGATTCACCCAATCCAATAGCTGGTCATTCTCTTGAAAGAAAGCCGCACACTTTTGATGATGCAATGCCACAGCTTTGTAGTCTCGCCATTCACTGGCTTCTCCTAAGTCGGTTCTTAATCTTGCCTTGCCTCCATCTACACTCAAAGCGGTGACAGTTGTTTCTGAAGAGGCCTCCACAAATTCTTGTCGATGTACTAGCCGTTGTTGCGTACTGTGGGATACGTATATTCCTGTCAGTTGTTGTAAGTCTTTGGTGGTATTGGCGACAGATACGTTGGCGCTCAATATTAGGCAGCATTTTGCTAAGTGAGGGCTTAATCTTGTCCCTTTCTTGAGTCCAAGTTTTTTACTTTGTTGTTCTCTCACTCGCCATTTACCCATGCAGGTCTGGATTTGTCTAGCTCTGCCTGCTTAGGTTTGGCTGCTGCTGCTTAAAAAATTTTCCAATCTCTGGGGCTACTTCTTTGAGGACATGATCTCTAACCGCTAATTCAATACTGCCAAAGTCTTTTAGCTGTTCTGATGGTGTATTCTTGAGTAAGATAGCGAATACTTTTTCTAGACATTTTTGGAGCTCTTGAGTTTCTTCTGGGGTCATATCTTTCTCACTCGTAAGTGTGTTTTTACATTTTACATAATTCTTGCATAGGAGGGTTAGAAGTATTTATACTCATTGCATAATTGAGATGCTCCCATTGTAAGGATTCAGGTCAAAAAAAACGTCAGTGGCGGCATCTGGTAAAATAAACAAATGAAAAAGCCTGCTGCCACCAGACAGAAAGAAAAAACCCAAATCGAGCAGTTGAGGCAAGCTGAACTGGTGGAAATGGTGTTGGCGCTGCAAAAAATCATTGAAGAATTACAAGAAAAACTAGCGATTGCTACGGGCAAAAGTCGAACCACCAGTCAGACTTCATCCAAACAGCCATCAACGGATCTACTCCAAAAACCAGATAAACCAACAGTCAAACCAGAAGCAGACCCAAAAAAGAAACCAGGCGGACAACCGGGTCATCAGGGAAAAACCCGAAAAGGGTTTGGACGCAGGGCTATTTCATTCTAAATAATTCCTTAAGTAGGTTAAGGCTAAATCCCGCACGAAGCTGGGCTTGAGCCATATTGGCAAATCCATAGTCCCGATATATGTTGAGTGCAAAATTTCGGGCTACAGCCCAAATTTGGATCAAAGGTGGTGTCCGAATACGAGAGGCGTCTTCACCTTGGGTTACATCTGGCACATAAT
>NZ_JAUBQB010000065.1:0-40950 GCF_036701035.1 Microcoleus sp. Pol7_B2
GAGGTACTGGAATAATAATGAATCCTCCTGTATTTATTGTTTTAAGCACTGCATAGCTCTTAACTGAACCGTATTGCTTTACGCCCGACTTTTGAACCAAGGATTTGATATCATTCCGAGGCAGCGGGAATTGATATTAGTCATTAGTCATTAGTCATTAGTCGCTGCTGGGTGGTTGACAATTCCCAATTCCCAATTCCCAATTCCCAATTCCCAATTCCCCATTCCCAATTCCCGATTCTTAATTACCGAGATTTAAGATATTACTGTAGACCGATGCACCGATCGCACTTTGAATTAAAAGAAGTGACAGCGCGATCGATCTGCCTAAATAGGCATCGCCTTCATGGTGCTAATTTGTTAAGATTTATAAAGGCAAGAGATATCCGCACAGGTGCAAACTCATCATAATTCTCACGCCAGAACCAAGCAGATGAGCAAAGTATACAACAAAATTATTATCAATTTCTTGCCCTGAGGCTCAAAGGCAAGTATATCATGAATATCGAACTATTAAAAGAAAAACTAGAACAGCTCAAAAAACGTCCCAATTCTAGCAAAGGAACGATCGACCAAATCGAAAAATGGTTAATCGGTTCCCACATTTTGCAGAGATTGAGAATTAACCCCTACTACGTCGCAGGGGATACAGTCAAGAATATTAAAAGAATTACTTCGGAATTTCTGCACGGAGTAAAAGCCGGCGCCTTCGACTTGCACTGGGATATTCACTGTCCCCACTGCAACATGATTACAGAAGAATTTAAGGACTTGGCAGACACATCAGAAATGTCTTTTTGCCCGATGTGCGAGCGCGAGTTTAAAATTGATTTGCTCGATCGCGTCGAAGTTACTTTTTCCCTAAACAAAGAAATCGAAGACCCGCAACTGCGGCCCGTCTGCGCTCCCCCTCCCGTACTCCAGAGCAAACTGCAACTGGTAACGCCTTTATACTGCACTGAATCCGAGATTGTCACCTTAGAAGAAGGTAGATACCGCTACTGCTGTCCCCTGACTTTAGCTAAAGGGATTTTAAAGGTTGAAGGCGAAGAAACAGAAGCCATACAAGAAATTAAACTCAAGCAGTTAGCCGGCCCAGATTTTGACAAAAAAGAGCTGGCCGTGCGTCCGGGAAAAGTTAAGCTCGAATTGACTAATACCGAACACAATTTGTCCGGTTTGATTTTGCATTCAGATGAATTGCCCGATGAATTTACAGTAGAACAACTGCCCCTGCGGCTGTCAGGAATGCAACTGCTTCATCACCCGGATTATAAGCGTTTGTTCGGCGATCAAGTAATATCGGAAAGAGAGCGAGTCAAGATTCGGGCGATTACTATTATGTTTACTGATATTACCGGTTCTACCAGAATGTACGAAACACTGGGAGATACTAAAGCTTACAATATTGTGCGCGACCATTTTGAAATTTTCTTTGACTCGATCGAGAAATTTGGCGGTAAAGTCATTAAAACCATCGGCGATGCCGTCATGGCTTCCTTTATCAGCAACGAACAAGCAATTCAGGCGGCCGTCGGTGCTGTGGCTTGTTTCAGAGAGTACAATTTAACTCGCCCGCAAGCAGAGTGGGTTCAAGTCAGAATTGGCATTCACCGAGGTACGGCTTTGCTGGTAAATCTCAATAATTCGATCGACTATTTTGGCTCCACAGTCAACAAAGCCGCCCGCCTTCAAAATCTTTCTAAAAGTGACGAAGTTTCGTTTTCCGAAGATGTTTACAACGACCAAGCATTTTTGACAGCATTAAAAGCTGCTGGAGTGTCCGAAATTCACAGACGAGTTGAAGATTTAAAAGGGATACAAGGGGCGCAAGTCGCTTATACTGCTAGAATTAATACTGAATCTGTAATCGCGCTGTGTGCCTCATAGGTCGCTGAAAGAAGCTAAGTAGGTAAGCAGATATACTACTTAGTTATTGCCAGCCTCTCGTTGCGATCGTCCCGCCAGCAGAGAGAGTGCTTCGATCGCCCTCAGAGCATGGCTGCAAAAGTTTAGCTCATCCTGAAGCGACTGCCGTTATAATGGCAACCTAAGCTCTGATAAAAATAGTCTGAATTAATCAGCCGCACGCTTACCAGATATGTTGGCGGCTCAATAACTGAAGTCGAGGACTTCACATCATGACTTCTCCTCAATTATCTCCAGAAAATACACCCGAATCGATCGCACCACCCGCCCTCGACATCGAACAATCAGCAAAAACCGATGCCCCCTTTCCCATAGTTGGGATTGCCGCCTCAGCAGGAGGGTTGGAAGCATTCACGCAGTTACTGAGCCATTTACCGAGCGATACGGGTATGGCGTTTGTGCTGATTCAGCATTTAGCCCCCGATCACAAAAGTCTGCTGAGCGAGATTCTCGCGAGAACGACGCAAATGCCTGTTAATGAGGTAAAAGACGGCATAGCTGTAGAGCCAAATCAAGTCTACGTTATTCCGCCCAACACCAAGATGGTGCTATCTAACGGCGCGCTGAAACTATCACCCCGCGAGAAGATTTATGGCAAATATATGCCGGGAGATGCGTTTTTTACGTCATTGGCAGTCGATCGCGGACACAAAGCAATCGCCGTAGTATTATCCGGGGGAGACGGAGACGGTTCACTCGGGCTCAACGCCATCAAAGCAGCCGGAGGCATGACTTTTGCTCAATGTCAAGGCACGGCAAAATTCGATAGTATGCCGATTACCGCTGTTGCCACAGGCAATGTCGATTTCGTTCTGCCACCGGAAAAAATTGCCGAGGAATTGGCAAACTATAGTCGCAATCCCCTTCTCACCGGTTCGCTTCACCTAAGAAAAGTTGAGGAATCGCCCGAAGAGGGAGAGGCCTTGGCAAGTATTTTTGCGCTGCTAAAATCGGCCACAGGCGTAGATTTCAGCCACTACAAACCCACGACGATCGCTCGACGCATCCAGCGACGGATGGTGCTGTACAAGCTCGATAGCTTGGATGATTACGCCCAACATCTTCGACACAATTCGGCTGAAGTCAAAGCTTTATATGAAGAAATCTTGATCCACGTTACCAGTTTCTTCCGTGACCCGGAAGCCTTTGAAAAGTTAAAAGAGCTGGTTTTCCCCACGATCAGCCAAAATAAATCGGCCGAAACTCCGATTCGGATTTGGGTGGCGGGATGTTCGACAGGTGAAGAAGTTTATTCGATCGCCATTTGCTTGTTAGAGTTTTTGGGCGATCGAGCTATCCAGCCACCGATCCAGATTTTTGCCACGGACATTGGCGAACAGGCGATCGGCAAAGCGAGGTCTGGCCTCTACTCAGAAAACCAGATGGTAGATGTTTCACCAGAGCGACGTACTCGCTTCTTTATTGCCCAAGAGGAAGGTAGCTATAGAATCAGCAAGGCAGTCCGCGAACTCTGTATATTTGCCCGACAAGACTTAGGCAGCGACCCGCCTTTTTCCAATCTCGATTTAGTTAGCTGTCGCAATGTGCTGATCTACTTGGGAGAGTCATTACAAAAAAAAGTGATGCCGATTTTCCATTACAGTCTTAACCCAACGGGCTTTCTCCTGTTAGGCACTTCTGAAAGTACCGGAGAATTTTCCTACTTGTTTACTTCAGTGGATAAAAAGTGTAAACTTTATGCGAAAAATTTGACTGCGAGTCGTCCCACTTTTTCGTTTACGCCGAGTTCCTATCCCGTCGCTAAAGCTGCTCAACAGCAGGGAGCGAATGAAGAAAAATTAATGAATAGCTTTGACTTACAGCGAGCAACTGACCAACTGATTTTGAATCGCTATTCCCCACCAAGTGTGGTTGTCAACGAGCAGATGAAAATCATCCAACTGCGGGGAGACATCGATCCTTACTTGAGAGTGGTAGCCGAAACGCTCGACTTAAACTTGCTGGCTATGGCAAGGGCAGGCTTGCTGGTTGAGCTTCGCACCGCGATTTATCAGGCACAAACGCAGAACGTAACCATTAGGAAAGAAGGGGTATTGCTTGAATCGGGCGGACGATCGAGTCTCGTCAATTTTGAGGTGATGCCCTTCCCGCCACAGGCAGTCGAAGGACGCTACTTTTTGGTGGTATTTGAAGAGGGTTTACCGCCGGTGCTTAACTTCAGCACCCTCCCTTCTGAAAGCTTCGAGCAAGCTGATTTAGTGCGCGAAATTGAGCTGCAGAGGCAGCAACTTGCAGTCGCTAACCAAGAAAAAAATGCCGCTCAAGCCCAACTGCAAGCGGTAATCCAGGCTCAGGAAAGTCTCAACCAAGACCTCAAAGTTGCGAACGAAGAAATCCTATCGAGCAACGAGGAGTTGCAAAGCACCAATGAGGAGTTAGAAACTGCCAAAGAAGAGATTCAAGCCACTAATGAGGAACTTACTACCACTAACGAGGAACTTCGCAGCCGAAATATTGAACAAAGCCTCGTCAATAACGATCTGATAAATTTGCTTTCCAGTATCAATATCCCTATCTTAATGCTGACAAACGATTTACAGATTCGACGTTTTACGCCAACGGCACCGCAAATTTTTAGTCTGATTCCCACAGATGTGGGACGACCCTTTAGCGACATCCGATCGACTCTGAACGCTCCCGACTTGGAACAGATGATTTTGGAGGTGATTGATACTCTCCAGACGAAAGAACAAGAAGTTCAAACTTTATCGGGATATTGGTACAACCTCCGCATTCGTCCTTACCGGACAACGGAAAACCAGATTGACGGTGTGGTCATGGTTTTGATAGATATTGACGCGCTCAAACGCAGTACCAAAACCTTAGAGGCAGCACGAAATTATGCTGAGGCGATCGTGGAAACTGTGCAAACGCCTTTAGTCACGCTAGATGCTAATTTCCGAGTGAATAAAGCAAATCGAGCCTTCTATAAAACGTTTCATGTTTCATCCTTAGAAATAGCGCAATATTCGCTGTTTGAGCTAGGAAACGGGCAGTGGAATATCCCCCAATTACGATGGATATTGGAAGATATTCTCGTTAGCGATGTTCAGCTTAAAAACTTTGAGTTGGATCACGTTTTTGAGCAGATAGGGCAGAAAACTATGCTGCTTAATGCTTATAAACTTCAACAAGAAGACCAAGCTTTAATGATTCTGTTGTCGATCGAGGATATCACCGAGCGCAAGCAGTTGGAGATACTACGATCGCAGTTATTGGAGCAGGAACAGTTGGCCCGCCAACAAGCAGAAAGTGCTAACCGTGCTAAAGATGAATTTCTCGCGAATCTCTCCCACGAACTCCGCAATCCCCTGACTCCGATCCTGGGATGGGCAAAAATCCTGCGCTCCGGCCAGCTTAACGAAGCAGCGGCTAATCGCGCTCTAGAAGTGATCGAGCGCTGCGCTAGGACGCAATCTCAGTTAATCGAAGATATCCTAGATATTGCCAGGATTACCAGTGGCAAGCTCGCTCTTAATAGCAGTTTGATGGATCTGGTTGTGGTGGTGCAAGCTGCGCTGGATGGGGTTCAATTATCAGCGGAGGCAAAAAATATTCAAGTTGTTTCGCAGTTGAGTGGTGCAACTGTTTTAGGCGATGCTGATAGATTGCAACAAGTTGTGTGGAATCTTCTGTCTAATGCCATTAAGTTTACTCCTGCGGGGGGGCGAGTAGAAGTCACGCTGTCGGCGATCGAGAATCAGGCTCAACTTCAAATCAGCGACACGGGAAAAGGCATTCGGGCAGACTGTTTGCCGTATATTTTCGATCGTTTCCGTCAAGTCGATTCCAGCATCACTAAGCGGAATCAAGGGTTAGGATTGGGTTTGTCGATCGTGCGTCACCTGGTTGAATTGCACGGAGGAACGGTGCAAGCCGAAAGTCCGGGTGAGGAACAAGGAACTACAATGACTCTGAGATTGCCGCTGCGATTGTTGCCTCCAGAGTTGACATCGGCGATCGATTTAAAGTCAACTGTTTTGGTAGGGCCTTTAAACCCCTCAAATGATGTCGTCCCCTCTCTCGAAGGCTTGCACGTTTTAGTTGTAGACGATCAGATCGATACGCGGGAACTCTTAGAATTTGTACTCGAAAGCTACGGGGCTGAGGTTTCGACGATGGAATCTGCCAGAAGTGCGATCGTTGCTATGAAGGAAAACCCCGGCAGATATGACGTGCTAATCTCGGATATCGGAATGCCAAAGGATGATGGGTATTTCTTAATTCGAGAAGTGCGAGCTCTTGCAGCAGAAGCCGGAGGAGAAATCCCAGCCGTTGCCCTGACTGCTTATGCGAGTGATAAAGAACGCTCTAGAGCGATCCAAGCCGGTTTTCAAATGCATATTTCCAAACCTGTCCCGCCCGATCAAATAGCATTAATAGTTGCCAATTTAGCGGGAAGATATTAAATATTGTGGAGTTTTGATTGATGATGTTTGAGATTAAATTAGGCAGTTAAACTCTTGTCCCCCCTTATTAAGGGGGGCTAGGGGGGATCGGATTCTACGGGGCCTCATAAAAAATTGGTATTACGTAGAAACCTGGTTTTTATACAAAAAAAATCGTCGGCACAAAAATATAAAAAAACCGATTTATTCCGTATTTATACGTAAATCGTATAATCGCTTCACACTGCGCCTAATCCTTAAGACGGTTGCGCTATGCGAGCAACTCAAGGTGCAATTAGAGTAGTCCGCATGACATACTTCGAGGCTGACGAGATTGGTTGGCTGCGAATAAGTGCGGTTTAAATGGATCTTATAAACTTATTTCCACAAAATACACGATAATCGATCGCGCCAGCTACCATCGACATGGAACCATCAGCAAAAACCGATGCCCCCTTTCCCATAGTTGGGATTGCCGCCTCAGCAGGAGGGTTGGAAGCATTCAGGGGGTTACTGAGCAATTTACCTGCAGATACGGGTATGGCGTTTGTGCTGATTCAGCATTTAGCGCCCGATCACAAGAGCCTGCTCGCCGAGATTCTCGGGAGAGTCACGGAAATGCATGTTAATGAGGCAGAAGACGGCATGGCTGTAGAGCCGAATCAAGTCTACGTCATTACGCCCAACACCAAGATGGTGCTATCTAAAGGCCTGCTGCAACTATCACCCCGCGAGAAGGTTTATGGCAAATATATGCCGGGAGATGCGTTTTTTACGTCATTGGCAGCCGATCGCGGACACAAAGCGATCGGCGTAGTATTATCCGGGGGAGACGGAGACGGTTCACAGGGGCTGAGGGCAATCAAAGCAGCCGGAGGCATTACTTTTGCTCAATGTGAAGACACGGCAAAATTCGATAGTATGCCGAATACCGCTGTTGCCACAGGCAATGTCGATTTCATTCTGCCACCGGAAAAAATTGCCGAGGAACTGGCAAACTACAGTCGTCGCAGTCGCCTTCTCTCTTCCACGATTTTCCTGAAAAAACTTGAGAAATCGCCCCAATACGCAGATGCCCTGGCAACTATTTTTGCGCTGATCAAATCGACCGCAGGCGTTGATTTTAGACACTATAAACCCACTACGATCGCTCGGCGCATCCAGCGGCGGATGGTGTTGTACAAGCTGGAAAGCTTGGAAGATTACGCCCAACACCTCCGACAAAATTCGGCTGAAGTCAAAGCTTTATATGAAGAAATCCTGATCCACGTTACCAGTTTCTTCCGCGATCCCGAAGTATTTGAAAAGTTAAAAGAGCTGGTTTTCCCCACAATTACCCAAAATAAATCGGCAAACGATCCGATTCGGATCTGGGTGGCGGGATGTTCCACAGGTGAAGAAGTTTATTCGATCGCCATTTGCTTGTTAGAGTTTTTGAGCGATCGAATCACCCAGCCGCCGATCCAGATTTTTGCCACCGACATTAGCGAGAACGCGATCGCCAAAGCGAGGTCTGGTTTCTACTTAGAAAACCAGATGGTAGACGTTTCACCAGAACGGCGTACTCGCTTCTTTGTTCGCGCCGAACAAGCAGACGGTTATAGAATCTGCAAGGCAGTCCGCGAACTGTGTGTATTTGCCCGACAAGACTTAGGCAGCGATCCGCCTTTTTCCAATGTCGATTTAGTTAGCTGTCGCAATGTAATGATCTACTTGGCAGAGCCCTTGCAAAAAAGAGTGATGCCGACTTTTCATTACAGTCTTAACCCAACAGGCTTTCTCCTGTTAGGCACTTCTGAGAGTACCGGAAAATTTTCATACTTGTTTACTTCATTAGATAAAAAATGTAAACTTTATACGAAAAAGTTGACTGCAATTCGTCCCTCTTTTGCGTTTAGGCCGAGTTCCTATCCCGTCGCTAAAGCTGCTCAACAACAGGGAGCGAATGAAGAAAAATTGATCAATAGCTTTGACTTGCAGCGAGCCACTGACCAACTGATAGTGACTCGCTATTCCCCACCAAGCGTGGTTGTCAACGAGCAGATGAAAATCATGCAAGTGCGGGGAGACATCGATCCTTACTTGAGAGTGGCAGCCGGAACGCCGGACTTAAACTTGCTGAATATGGCAAGAGAAGGCTTGATTGTTGAGCTGCGGACTGCGATTTCTCAGGCACAAATGCAAAACGTTACTGTTAGGAAAGAAAGGGTATCGGTGGCAGCGGGCGGACGATATAATATCGTCAATATTGAGGTGATACCGTTCCCGTCACGCCCCCCCGCAGCACGGTATTTATTGGTGTTATTTGAAGAGGCTTTACCCGAGGCGCTCAACTTCGGCACCCTCTCTTCTGAAAGCTCCGATCGAGGTGATTTAGAGCCTGAAATTAAACTGCTGAGGCAGGCACTTGCCAGCGCTAACGAAGAAAAAATGGTGGCTCAAGCGCACCTGCAATCGCTGCTCCTGGAGCAGGAAATTCTCAACCAAGACCTCACAATTGCGAACGAAGAAATCCTATCGAGCAACGAGGAGCTGCAAAGCACCAACGAGGAGCTAGAAACTGCTAAAGAAGAGATTCAAGCCACTAACGAGGAACTCACCACTATTAACGATGAACTTCGCAATCGAAATTTTGAACAGCAGCAGCTCAATAACGATCTGAAAAATTTGCTTGCTAGTATTAATATCCCTGTCTTAATGCTGGCAAACGATTTACAAATTCGGCGATTTACACCAACGGCTCAGGAAATTTTTAATCTGATTCCGACAGATATTGGACGACCTTTTAACGATATTCGCTCGGCTCTCGATCTGCCAGATTTGTCAGCGATGATTTTGAAGGTGATTAATACTCTCCAGACGAAAGAACAAGAAGTTCAAACTTTATCGGGATATTGGTACAACCTCCGCATTCGTCCTTACCGCACAGTGGAAAACAGGATTGACGGTGTGGTAATAGTTTTGATCGATATTGATGCTCTTAAACGCAGTGCCAGAACTTTGGAGGAGGCCCGAAACTACGCTGAAACCATCGTGGAAACTGTGCAAACGCCTTTAGTCGCGCTAGATGCTGATTTCCGAGTGAACAAAGCAAATCGAGCGTTCTATAGAACCTTTCAGGTTTCACAGTCAGAAACAACAAGATGTTCGCTGTTTGAGCTAGGCAACGGGCAGTGGAATATCCCCCAATTGCGATCGATATTGGAAGATATTCTGGTTAGTGATGTTGAGCTTCAAAACTTTGAGTTGGAGCACGTTTTTGAGCAGATAGGGGAGAAAACTATGCTGCTCAATGCTTGTAAACTTGAACGAGAAGACCGAGAATTAATGATTCTGTTGTCGATCGAGGACATCACAGAGCGCAAGCAGTTTGAGACACAGCGATCGCAGTTATTGGAGCAGGAACAGTTGGCCCGCCAACAAGCAGAAACCGCTAACCGTGCTAAAGATGAATTTCTCGCAAATCTCTCCCACGAACTCCGCAATCCCCTGACTCCGATCCTGGGGTGGGCAAACATCCTGCGCTCCGGCGTGCTTAAGGAAGCAGCAGCCGATCGCGCTCTAGAGGTGATCGAGCGCAGCGCGCAGACGCAATCTCAGTTAATCGAAGATATCCTGGATATTTCCAGAATTACCAGCGGCAAGCTCGCTCTTAATATAAATTGGATCGATCTGGTTGCGGTGGTGCAAGCTGCGCTCGATGTGGTTCAATTATCAGCCGCAGCAAAAAACATTGAAATTGTTTCGCAGTTGAGTGATGCGACTGTTTTAGGTGATGCTGCTCGCTTGCAGCAAGTTGTGTGGAATCTTCTGTCTAATGCCATTAAGTTTACTTCTGCGGGGGGACGAGTAGAAGTCACGCTGTCGGCGATCGAGAATCAGGCTCAACTTCAAGTCAGCGACACGGGAAAAGGCATTCGGGCAGAATTTTTGCCGTATATTTTCGATCGTTTCCATCAAGTCGATTCCAGCATGACTAAGCGGAATCAAGGGCTAGGATTGGGTTTGGCGATAGTGCGCCATCTGGTAGAATTGCACGGAGGAACGGTGCAAGCCGAAAGTCCGGGTGACGAACAAGGAACTACACTGACTGTGAGATTGCCGCTGCGATTGTTGCCTCAAGAGTTGACTTCGGCGATCAATTTAAAGTCAACTGTTTTGCTAGGGCCTTTAAATCCTTCAAATGATACTGTCCCCTCTCTCGAAGGCTTGCACGTTTTAGTTGTAGACGATCGGATCGATACCCGGGAACTCTTAGAATTTGTGCTCAAAAGCTACGGGGCGGAGGTTTCGACGGTGGAATCTGCCAGAAGTGCGATCGTTGCTATGAAGGAAAACCCCGGCAGATATGACGTACTAATCTCGGATATCGGAATGCCAGAGGATGATGGATATTTCTTAATTCGAGAAGTGCGAGCTCTTGCAGCAGAAGCCGGAGGAGAAATCCCAGCCGTTGCGCTGACTGCTTATGCGAGCGATCGAGAACGCGAAAAGGCGATCGAAGCTGGATTTCAAATACATATTGCCAAACCTGTCGAGCCCGATCAAATAGCATTAATAGTTGCCAATTTAGCGGGAAGATATTAATTTCTTGATTGTAGAGACACAACAATGTTGTGTCCTAATTTTGTAGGGACACAACAAGAGTCATCTCCAGCAAAGCCTGTTTTGAACAGGCAAGATGCCTGTTCCACAATAATTATTGGAGATGTCTAATGTTGTCTCATGATTTTGTAGGAACACAAGGATCGCGGGCAATTAATAATTGCCAAAAATAGCGCAATATGGGAAAATATAAAAAAATATAAAAATTACGGAGTTCAGATTCTTGGTAAATATTAAATGTCGGGGCATTACCTTCTCAAATATCGAAGCCGTAATCTTTGACAAAGACGGCACTCTAGAGGATTCTCAAGAATTTTTGAGACTGTTGGGGATGAAGCGATCGCGCCTCGCAGACGCTCAAATTCCGGGGGTTGGAGAGCCTTTACAAATGGCTTTCGGCATCGAAAGCGGCAGCATCGACCCCACGGGCTTGCTAGCAGTCGGTAGTCGCGGGGAAAATGAGATTGTTGCAGCGGGATACATCGCGGAAACCGGCAGGGGATGGCTGGAATCTTTAACTATTGCGCGCCGCGCTTTTGACGAAGCTGACGAAATGTTTAAAAATAGTGCTGTTTCTCCTTTATTTGTCGGCAGTTTGGAAGTGCTGAAATATCTTTCGGAAGCGGGTTTAAAACTGGGAATTCTTTCGGCGGCTACGACGGAGGTTGTGCAGAAATTTGTGAAACACCACGCATTAGGTGACTACATTCAGTTAGAAATGGGAGTGGATTCAACGGTTCACAAACCAGATCCAAAATTGTTTTTGGAAGCTTGTGAAAAACTCGGAGTAAATCCCGCAGCAACTTTGATGGTGGGAGATTCAGCGGGCGATATTCAGATGGGTAAAAATGCGGGCGCGGCTGGCTGTATTGGGATTTGTTGGGGGAAGGCCCAGGCTAGTCATTTGGAAAATGCGGATGTGGCGATCGCATCTTTGGATGAAATTACAATTTTAGCAGATTGAGGTAGACGAACGGCAATGCCGTTTCCTCCAAATTAGGACACGGCATTGCCGTTTCCCTACAAATCAAGACACGGTGTTGTCGTTTCCTTCAAATTAGGACACTCCAAGAGCTCATTGGTGACAACTTAACGTACAACCGATAGTCCGGCAGGGGTTGAAACCCCTGCCTCAAAGCGAAAGTCCTCTTAAGAGGACTGAGAAGAAAAATTTAAGATTCATTAGTCCTTTTAAGAGGACTTTCGCTATTAGACAGGGAATTCATTCCCTGGCGGACTGACGGGCGGACGGAAGGATTGGGCGGACTGACACTTTAAGTTGACACCAATTGGCATTGCCGTTTCCCTACAGCTAACAACGCAAACCCAGAATTACGACATCTCTTTCAACGCCGTCAAGTTCGGCAACTTGTGGCAGATATCCCCACCGCTGAAAGCCAAATTTCTCAAACAATTTTACACTCGGCTGATTGTGAGCAAAAATTATTCCTATTAGAGTTTTAAGCTTCAATTCTGGACTCCGCACAATTGCCGATTGCAATAAATTTTGTCCGATTCCGCAGCGTTGGCGATCGGGTGCGACGTAGATGCTAACTTCTGCTGTATGCTGATAG
Source organism: Microcoleus sp. Pol7_B2 (assembly GCF_036701035.1). Taxonomy (NCBI): domain Bacteria; kingdom Bacillati; phylum Cyanobacteriota; class Cyanophyceae; order Oscillatoriales; family Microcoleaceae; genus Microcoleus; species Microcoleus sp. Pol7_B2. Next base: position 12,518 of record NZ_JAUBQB010000065.1, read on the forward strand.
GCGGCGCGTCCGTAGAAAAGCTGAAAACTCAGCCAGCCAACAATATTTTGTTCTGATTCCATTACCAAAATCGGCCAGGAATTGGGGGAGTGTTCTCTGTACCAGGGGAGGCGGCTTTCGACTGAGACTGGCTTTAAATCTGCTGTGGCCATTCTGCCCGGTATTGCTGCATTATATATTTGGACAATTGCTGGCAAATCGCTTTCTTCTGCGTCGCGAATTTTCATCGTTTGGTTGACGGTTGACGGTTAACTGTTGAATGTTGACTGTTGACTGTTAACTAATGACTCTTGTACAGTTCCATAATATCGCTGACAGCCATCCGCGAATTTGGTCCCAAAGTCAGCGGCGATGTGTGTCCTCGCTGCAAGTGTTCTGCAGCCGCACAGCCGATCATTGCTGCGTTGTCTGTACAATATTTTAATGGCGGAAACAATACTCGCAAGTTGTGTTTTGCTGCTGCTGCTTGTAAATTTTTTCGCAGTCCGCTGTTTGCTGCAACTCCCCCGCCGACTACAATAGTGGTAAGCCCGAAATTTACCGCACAGTCGATCGCTCTTTTTGTTAAACCCTTAGCTACAGTTTCCTGAAAGCTGGCCGCAATATCATTAATTGTAGAGGCAGGCAAGATGCCTTCCGCACCCACATTGTTATTTTGTTTCTTGAGTTTCTGTACTAATTGCAAAACTGCGGTTTTCAAGCCGCTAAAACTGCTGTCGTAAGGATGGTAGCCGCCACCAGGCAAAGAAATTCTGCCTTCTGGTAGAGGGTATGCTTGGGGATTGCCAAGGGCGGCCAATTTGTCAATCAGCGGCCCGCCGGGATATCCTAGCTGCAAGAGTCTTGCGACTTTATCAAAAGCTTCGCCGGCAGCGTCGTCGCGCGTGTGTCCTACAGTTTCATAAACGCCGCAATCTTTGACGTAAATAAAGCTAGTGTGTCCCCCGGAAACTAACAAACACAAAAACGGTGGCTGCAAGTCGGGTTCGGTAAGGTAAGAAGCGTAGATGTGCCCTTCGAGGTGGTGGACTCCTAAAAAAGGTTTTTGATGGACTATTGCCAAGCTTTTCGCCGCTGTCAGCCCGACTAACAATGCACCTACTAAACCGGGGGCACAAGTTGCCGCAATGCCGTCAATTTCTGACCAACTGAGGTTTGCTTCACCGAGACACTGGGCAATTACCTGATTGAGCATTTCTAGGTGACTCCGCGAAGCCACTTCCGGCACAACCCCACCAAACTGCTCGTGGATTTTAATTTGCGATGCTACAACATTGCTGCAAACTTGACGATTCTTAACAATTGCTGCTGCTGTTTCGTCACAACTTGTTTCGATTGCGAAAATGGTTGCCATTAACTGGTAATTTTATTTGATAGGTTAGTTATTGCTAGCTTAACTAATTCGGCGCAAGTCCCCCGCTCTACCTGTACTCAGGTTATTGTTAAGGGATTTTTGCCCGATCGACAGGTAAGGTCATCATCTGATGCAATGAAGGAATATCCTCGCGGTATTGCTAGCTCAGCATTGACCTATGAAAACGGCAATCCCTCATTCTATTGGGCTTTGCCGCATCAATGATGGATACTTTACACTGTCAACAAACACGATCATCTGGATTCGAGATCGGCAAGTTGAAATGCTTGTACAAAAACTTATTGTTTTGTAACAAAAGGAAACAATTCCATGCGACGATTGTTTGCTGCAATTTTAGTGTTGAGTGTCTGGATCAGTTTTGCTCCAGTTGCTTCGGCTTACAATTTAGTGCCGTGCAAAGACTCTCCCGAATTCAAGGAACTGGCTAAAAATGCACGTTCTACCAATGGCGACCCGGCATCTGCGAAAGCAAGATTCGATCGCTATTCTCAAGCTATGTGCGGCCCGGAAGGATACCCCCACTTAATCGTAGACGGCAACTTGAGCAAAGCAGGGGACTTTTTGATTCCTAGCATACTGTTCTTGTATATCGCAGGTTGGATTGGTTGGGTCGGCCGTTCTTATCTGCAAGTTACCAAAAAATCAGCAACCCCAGAGGAAAAAGAGATTATTATCGACGTTCCTTTGGCAATCAAATGTATGCTGAGCGGCGTTTTATGGCCTCTGGCAGCTCTCACATCAATCACCAGCGGTGAAATGTTTGCGAAGGACGACGAAATTACTGTTTCCCCCCGCTAAAATTGGGAAATGGAGAAGAGCTAATAGCTAACAGTTAATTCATTAACTAGAAATTAGCAATTAGCGCTAGACTGATCGGCAATTACCAACTGTCTCGAATTTTCAGGAGCAGAATTCATGCAATACTTTGTCAAGTTTCTTTCGACAGCACCAGTATTGGCTATCCTTTGGATATCTATTCAAGCTGCGGCTTTAATTGAATTTAACCGCTTTTTCCCCGACCTGCTTTTCCATCCAATGCCTTAAGATTTGAGGGAAATTAGGTTGCAAAACCTAGGTAAAAGTTGAGAGTTTTGATTTTTGAATTATGAGTTACAGGTTAATTTAAAACTCAAATATCAAAACTCTCAAACCTACCAGTTCGTGCTATACAGCGCATAAATGGGTAAAATTCAAGGCTATCAACTATTTAGTTATCAAATTAGTTACAAATGACTAATGACTAATGACTAATGACTAATGACTAATGACTATTGACTAATATTGTGAATCGATGAAGTCTTATCTCGCCGCAGCAATTCAAATGACTAGCTTGCCTGACCTGCAAAAAAATTTGGTTCAGGCAGAGGAATTAATCGACCTGGCAGTGCGTCGGGGTGCGGAGTTAGTTTCCTTACCAGAAAATTTCTCGTTTATGGGCGAAGAGGAGGAAAAGATTGCTTTAGCAGAGGCGATCGGACTCCAAAGCGAAAAATTCCTCAAAACGATGGCACAACGGTTCCAGGTAACGATTCTGGGCGGCGGATTTCCCGTGCCGACTCCAGGGGGCAAGGTATACAATACTTGTTTGCTGGTAGACCCAAACGGCACTGAAGTGGCAAGGTACAGAAAAGTACATTTGTTCGATGTGGATGTTCCCGACGGCATTACTTACAGGGAATCGAACACTGTGAAAGCTGGTGAAGATTTGCCATCGCTTTATGTGTCGCCGGAGTTGGGGACGCTGGGACTTTCCGTGTGCTATGACGTGCGGTTCCCGGAAGTGTACAGGCATTTGTCGTACAAGGGGGCTGATATTTTGTTCGTGCCGGCGGCGTTTACCGCTTACACTGGCAAGGATCACTGGAAGGTTTTGTTGCAAGCTAGGGCGATCGAGAATACTTGTTATATGATTGCCCCAGCACAAACTGGCCGCCACTACGGTCGCCGTCAAACTCACGGTCACGCGATGATTATAGACCCTTGGGGTGTTGTGTTGGCGGATGCTGGAGAGGAACCGGGTGTGGCGATTGCAGAAATTAATCCCGATAGACTAGAACAAGTCCGCCGCCAGATGCCATCTCTGCAACACCGGGTTTTTCTTTGAAGGAATTTTGAGACCCAATGGGTCTCAAAATTTCAGTTCCCGTCAATCGATTTTAGATTTTAGATTTTAGAGGTTGCAGGGCGATCGGGAACAATGCCAAAGCAATTTTAGAATTGAAGAATCGACCCCATACCTGCTGGTACAAGATAATATAGTAACCGCTACATCGGTCTTGACATAAATAACGTCATGAATAGATCCCGCGAGCCCTTGCTTCGTCAACGGTTTGAGTCGGATACTAGAGTCTTTCTCAGTAACATCAGGTGTTCTGGGATATAGGGCACAGCGGGCGTACCTCACAAAGCGAGCGAACTGCTATATGTAACTGTCAACTGTCAACTGCTATATATTGTTTAATACAGGTTCAATGACTGTGCAATTCTGCTAAAAGGCGAATTGGCGAAAGTAGAATTGCACGAAATGCGTCTTTTTGGAGAAATGAAACACACTCTTTCGGTTTTAGTTGAAGATGAAGCGGGTGTCCTCACTCGAATTGCTGGTTTGTTTGCCCGTCGGGGTTTTAATATTGAAAGTCTGGCCGTTGGCCCGGCGGAACAAGGGGGAGTTTCTCGGATTACGATGGTTGTACCGGGAGATGACCAAATTATCGAACAGTTGACAAAGCAACTGTACAAGTTGATTAACGTGCTTAAAGTTCAGGATATAACGGAAATTCCCTGTGTCGAACGGGAGTTGATGTTGCTGAAAGTTAATGCTGCTAGCGGGACGCGATCGGAGATCATTGAGTTAGCTCAAATTTTTAGAGCGCGAGTGGTGGATATTGGTGATGATACGCTGACATTGGAAGTTGTCGGAGATCCCGGTAAAATGGTGGCGATCGTCCAAGTTCTGAATAGATTTGGGATTAAGGAAATTGCTCGTACTGGGAAAATTGCCCTGACGCGGGAGTCGGGGGTAAATACTGAGTTTCTCAAATCTTTGGAAGCGAAAGTTTAAGTTAGTTGACTGTTGACTGTTGACTGTTGACTGTTGACTGTTGAGGGTTGACGGTTGACGGTTAACTTGTATTGGTCATTAATTAATTGTTTGCTATTAATTATTTAAACAAGCTAATATGGAAAGCTTTCAACAGCTACAAGTTTATCAATTAGCTGAAAAAATATCAAACGAAATATGGTTTATTGTTAAAAAATGGGACGAGTTTACGAAGGATACGATGGGCAAACAAATAGTGCGATCGGCTGATAGTGTTGGTGCTAATCTTGCAGAAGGACATGGACGCTATAGCTGCCAAGATAATCAGCGTTTTGTGAAAATTGCTTTTGGGTTCCTTAAACGAAACAAGACACTGGTTAAGACTTGCCTACGCTCGAAATCTTTTAACTCAAGAACAGATCGATCGCCTGCATCCCTTATTAAATGAACTTTCACCAAAACTCAATGCCTATCTTAATTCACTCAAACAAAAAGCCAAAGGTTAACAGTCAACAGTCAACAGTCAACAGTCAACAGTCAAATTACCATTTAGGTTCACTTTCTATCAAAAGTGTGGCTGCGATGCTGTCTATCGGCTTTGAGAAAAAGTATCCTTGTCCGTATTCGCATTGCAGCGCTCTAAGTAAATTAAGCTGTTCGATGGTTTCGATTCCTTCAGCAATTACATCCATTCCTAAATGACTGGCTAAAATTAAAATAGTCTGTACAATCGCTTCGTTGCCTTCATCTTCAGTCATACGACTAACAAAAGCTTGATCGATTTTTAAAGCATCAGTTGGAAAAGTGTGCAGGCGGCTCAAAGAAGAATAGCCAGTGCCGAAATCGTCAATATATAATTGAATTTCTAAATTTTTCAATTCCGCGAGGATAGCGACTGCAGATTCGGCATTCTCCATGATAACGCCTTCAGTAATTTCTACCTTTAAAGTGCGAGGGTCAAGCTGAGTTTCTTGTAAAATTTCGCTAATGCGATCGATTAAATCCGGTTGTTTAAATTGTTGGTTAGAAAGGTTGACGCTGACAGTCAGCGGCGGATTTGCTGGGAATTTTTGGTGCCACTCGTGGATCTGATGACAAGCCGATCGCATCATCCACCAGCCCATAGGTATAATCAATCTAGTTTCTTCCGCTACTAAAATAAACTCGCCAGGAGATACGACACCGCGCTCCGGGTGATACCACCGCAGCAGCGCTTCAAAACCGCTGATTCTACCAGTAACTAGAGAGACGATAGGCTGATAGTAAAGCTGAAATTCCTGAGAGTCTAAAGCGCGTCGCAGGTCGTTTTCCAGTTGCAAAAGGGCGACGGCGCGAGTGTGCATACTTAAGTCAAAAACTTCGTGGCGAGCTTTGCCCAATCCCTTGGCATGATACATGGCAGCATCTGCATCTCGGAGCAGTTCTTCAGGCCGATCGTACAACATGGGGAACGGGGCATTGGGAACAGGAGAGTCGGAAGATAAGCAAGACAAAGAAGTTTCCCGATCGATATTTCCCAGATTCTCGGGACTCGACAATGTGCTGGTTTCCCTTGGATACGGAGGCAAACCAGAACAAACAATCCCAATGCTAGCACTGGTAAAAACTTGATATTCGTTAAGGTAAAAAGGCTCTGCCAGTTCCGCTTGCACTCGTTCGGCAATCAGGATCGCATCCTCGGTGCTTTTGATATTTTCCAGCAAAATAGCGAATTCGTCGCCGCCGAGACGGGCAACGGTATCTCCACCGCGCAAACAGATTCCCAGACGCTGCGCGATCGCGATTAGCAATCGATCGCCCACTAAATGCCCCAAACTGTCGTTAACAACCTTAAAGCGATCGAGATCGATAAACAGCACCGCAAACAAAATTTCGGGGCGGCGTTTTGAAAGATTGATCGCGTGCCCCAAGCGATCCATAAATAAAGCTCGGTTGGGCAAACCGGTTAGCATATCGTGCAAAGCATCGTGTACTAACTTATCTTCTGCTATTTTGCGGAGGGTAATATCTTCGACAGTTCCTTCGTAGTAAAGTAAATTTCCCTCAGGATCGCGAACTGCCCGGCCGTTCTCGGAAACCCAGATAGTAGTGCCATCAGCGCGATAAACTTGGGACTCGAACTCAGACACAAAACCTTGTTTTTCGATCGTGCGCAAAAACTCGACGCGCCGGTTGGGATCGAGGTAAAGTTGGCGGTCTATGTCTTGAATATTCGCGATCAATTCCGCGGCCGACTCGTAGCCGTAAATTCTCGCCAAAGCAGGGTTAGCGCTGAGGTAGCGTCCGTCGGTCGTTGTCTGGAAAATGCCTTCGATCGCATTTTCAAAGATACTGCGGTATTTCTCTTCCGCCTGTTGCAGGGCGAATTCTGCCTGCTTGCGATCGGTGATATCCGTCAACGTGACGAGATAGCCTAGAACTTCACCGCTTTTGGTCATTTCTGGCACTGCTTGCCAAAAGACCCAGGTTGTGAAGTCACCCTTGCAAAAACGGTACTCTAACTTACAGGGCAACTTGTCTGTGACAGCGCGATACCACTGGCTCAAAACGCGGTCGCGGTCTTCGGGATGCAAACTTTGCGCCCAACCTTCGCCTAGTGCCTTTGGCGCAGTCAGTCCCGCCATCTCCAAAAATCGCTCATTGACGTACAAGCAATCTCCAGCAGCGTCGGCGCGGAAAATCCCGACAGGTAGTATTTTTGCCAAGGTGTAATAGCGGTATTCGCTTTCTAGCAGCGCGCTGGCAGCTACTTTCGTCTCGGTGATGTCAAACATTGCGCCTTGAAGGATGACAGACTTGCTTGCTTCATCGCGAACTGCGGTCGCTTGATCGCGGAACCAGACGACTCGGCCGTTGCGGGCGATCGCGCGGTATTCTGAAACCAGCGACCCCTCGCAGAAAATATCTTCTCCATCGCTGAATTTCTGTGTGGCGTTTTCAACTAACACCCGATCACGGTCTTCTGGGTGAACGAGTTTCAGCCACAGGTCAGGGTCTGCTCTCCATTCAGCTACAGAATAACCGAGAAAAGTCTCGATTTGCGGGCTGATGTAAAGTTTGGCAGCCTTGCGGTTGAGGGGAGAAATGTAGGTGACAGCGGGCATTTGTTCTACCAGGGCGCAGTATTTCGCTTCTACAGTGGACAGTGCTGCTTCTAGGCGCTGCCGCTCTAATTCGGCGGCGGCCCGTCCCGCAAAGATGCTGAGAATTAATCGGAATTTGGCAAGATGTGCTTCCACCAGGGGTCGATCGTGGAAAATACAAATAATGCCTAAAGGTTCGCCGTAAGAGTTTTTCAGCAAGACTCCCAGGAAACTGCGCGCACCTGTAACTACCGGTCTGCGGTCTTCTGGAAAGGTTTCCCCGAGGTTGTCGGGACAGGAATACATTCCCGCCTCCAGCACCAGCGCTTCGGGAGTATTGGCCGTGTCGCACTCAAAGTTTGGCTGCTGCTGTCCGTCGCTCCAAAAACTGATAAGTTGCAATCTATCGGCAGCAGCATCGGTGCGTGCCTTCGACTTAATCGATTTGGCAGCGACGGCGGTGCGAACTCCGAGTGCTGAGGCTAAGTGGCAAACTAAGGCATCAAAGAATTCTGCTCCCCCCGGCGAATCAGTACCTGCTAGGATTTCGCCCAGCAAATCTTCCTCTAATTGCGCGAAAGCATTAACTTTGGGAGGATTCTCGGCATTCGGCCGATCGGGATTTTCCCCCCTCGAACCCGAAATGCTCAGACTTAGGGTTTTGCTGGTTCCAGGCCCCACAATAGGCGAAGAATTCACAGTTAGGCGCTGTTGCTTGGCAAAGAATACAGCGCGGCTTATACCTAAAACTTTACCCAAGAAGCTGTCAGTTGCCGGCCACCGATTTGAGTTGGGGAAAATCAAAAAGTTTTTCCGCATTTTCAATCCTGCAGATAAATCGTCGGGCTTTAAGTCTACCAACTGCCGTTGCTCTTGGGCTAGCGGTAGACTGGAAAGCCTTCGGTGCCACTTGATATAAATCGCGGACACCACGGCTAAAGTCGCCAATAATCCCAGAAGATATGCAAGAATCTCAAAGTAAAAAAATAAATCTAGATCGAACATCGATTAGCACCGCTTGACAATTGTTGTAGTTATCTGAAGCCAATCTATTTAAAAATAACTAAGTATCGTCACGGATGGGTAACGAATACAAGGTCAGATCGCCGCGAAGGCGACAAGAGAGTTAACAGTTCACAAAAAACCTGGCAATACTTGACATTACCGAAGTTTTTGTGTTTTTTTTCGTACAGGCTGAACCCGTGCAGGTGAAATTGCAAACACATATATACGGTTGTGGCACTCCTCTAATGGGGTAAGTTTACGTTTACTTCTCTAATCATATTTAACGCTGCATTTACATCAGCATTAATCCGACTTTCATTCCAAGACCGAAACCACCCGCGTTTACCGCTCTTATCCTGGCAAGACTCTTGCTTACCGACAGGCTCTAAATCCCCAAATCTGCACTTATTTGTATAATATGCTTGTGTAACTATTACCTTGATACCGACTAACTCAGTTTTGTAAGTAATAAATCTTATGAGCGGGATATGAGAAATCATTCCAAAAATGTGAGGTTTTTTTTCTAATTTTATATTTTGTTTCCCCCTCACATTTGTGCCAATAATTAACTGGATTATTTTCTCATCCCCCAACCGCTTGACAATCCAACTGCTGGTCTGATGAAGGTAGTTTTCTAATTGCTTGTTTCGATTAAAGGTGATTTGCTGGATTGGGCGCGTGGTAGATTTTCCCTGACCAAATTTTGAGTAAAAATGCTTGGTGGTGATTGACACCTTTATTAATTGATTTGAGAGGTTTTTTATCATAAATAGTTGGAGTAAATGTTGGCTTATTAGATGTCACAGCGACGAGGTTATCAATCCCTAAACATATACCTGCTCTGAGGTGGTAATTTAAATCCACCAACGTTACAGGCTTTAGATTAGCCACCTCAAAAAAGTATAGCGCTTTTGCAGGAACTACCCTTACCTTTAAGACATTTTGGGAGTTTGTAGAAAATATTATGTCACTTTGAGATAAATAAATTAGTCCCTTATTGGGGTTTATCCCCCTTTTTTCTATGGATTGGTTATCATAACTGAACAAGTTACCTGTACAGATTTTAGGTTGGTATTGGGGGATGCTGGGGATGAATAAAAATGTAGGTATATCTCGGTCATAAGCTATCCTTGACTTTTGGCAATCCTCCCAAGCGTGAACAATTTGTTTGAGAACTTGATAGCTAATTTTAGCAGGGAATGATTGAGAGCCGTCTCTAGGTTTTAAGATGGCAAATAACTGTCTGATAATTTTAGTGCCACTAACTTTAGGTTCAGAAGTGAAAAACTGTTTCCTCATAAATATTTACCATGGTCGTTGAGATTTTTATACAGAAATTATAAGTCATCAAACTGTTTATAAAACTGATGCTGACGATCTATGTAAGGCCTTTCAACAACAATCATAAATTTTGGGATAAACGAAAACTTTTTTGTTGCTTTGCTAAGCAATATACAATAAAGTCTAGGGATTATCTGATCTAGTGTAACACCCATGATGAAAGCGATCGTTTTTCAAACCCCCGGAAGCCCGTCCGTATTGAAACTGCAAGATATCCCCGCCCCTACTATACAAACAGAAACTGAAGTTTTGGTGCGGTTGCGAGCGGCTGGTATCAATCCGATAGATACTAAGTTGCGATCGCGCGGCACGTTTTACCCCGATAAAGCTCCTCACGTTTTGGGGTGCGACGGTGCTGGAGTCGTAGAGGCTGTCGGTGCTGGTGTGCAAAGTTTCCAAGTGGGAGACGAGGTTTTTTTCTGCAATGGCGGTTTGGGCGGGTCGATCGGTACTTATGCTGAGTTTGCCGTTGTAGACGAACGCTTTCTCGCCCTCAAGCCTGCTGCTTTAAGTTTTGCTGAGGCGGCGGCGGCACCGTTAGTTTTAATTACAGCTTGGGAATCGCTGTACGATCGAGGGCGCTTGCAAGCCGGCCAAAAAGTGCTGATTCAAGCTGGTGCCGGCGGTGTCGGCCACGTCGCGGTACAGTTGGCGAAATTACAGGGGGCAGAGGTTTGCACGACTGTTAGTTCTGAGGAAAAAGCCAATTTTGTCAAGAACTTAGGTGCAGATTCAGTTATTTTATACAAAAATACCAATGTTGTCGATGAGGTTTTGACTTGGACTCAAGGACAAGGAGTTGATTTGGCTTTCGATACAGTCGGGGGAGAAACTTTTTACCAAACTATTCCGGCTGTGAAGATTTATGGAGATTTGGTAACAATTTTGGAACCCGATCCAGGTTTGGGCAATTTGAAAACAGCGAGAATGCGGAATCTGAGAATTAGTCTGGAATTAATGTTAACACCGATGCTGGAAGGTTTGGTGGAGGAACAGGAACAGCAGGCTCATATTTTGCAGAAGTGTGCTCGTTTGTGCGATCGCAACTTGCTAAAAATTCACGTCAGCAAAACTTTCCCTCTCGAAGAAGCGCAAACCGCTCACGAACTGTTAGAAACAGGCTCAGTAACTGGGAAAATAGTGCTTGAAATTGGGGGATAAAAATGCGCCTGGTTAAATAAGAAATTCACAACTGATATCATGTCCGGTCGAGCGATCGAGATTTTTGTATGGGCCCGTGAGCCAAGAATACCTGCCAATAATTGACAATCTCAAAAACCCGTCCCGACCGGGATATTATGGTTAATTGAGCGGACATGATATGAATTTTTTGGATAGAAAGGTGCAAAATCCTCGTTAATAATCTTGAGAGAGTTCTGGCTAATTCGACAAAGGTAAATCTTTGTTTTATATAAAATCAATTGGCATCGGAATGATCCATCTGTCTCTTCCGTTTCTCTGTATCCTCTGCGGTTTCATCATTCCAATACAACCGGAATTCATATTATTACGCTGATGATTAAAAGGCTGGCAGCCTAAAAATGTCAACTGGTGGTATAAACAAGAGCGAAAACCGCATAGGGAAAATGCCATTGTCGATCGAGCAATTTGGGCGTCAACTGCTGAAGTTAACATGACGAAAGGCACAGCGCCGTCTCCTAATTTGGGATAACTAACGGCGATTCACTTGTAACCAAATTTCCAGCGTCACCAGCAGCCACAGCTTCAGCCCATAGCGGGGAAAAACTTCGCCACGATAGTTTAGCCACTCGCGGATTAGTGTTCGATCGAGGTAAGGGGCGATCGCCGCATGACGATTTAGCAGCAACGATCGCGCTTGCCGCTGCCAATCCCTCAAAAACCACTGCTGCATCGACATCACCATGCCACTTTTCGGACGGTTGACAATGATATCGGGCAGCAAATCCGCCACAGCAGCCTTGAGAACCGCTTTTTCCTGCGCGCCCGAAAGCTTATATTCTGGCGGAATTTGCAAACTCAGTGCCACCATCCGCGAATCAAACAAAGGCGATCGAGCTTTTAGTCCCGCCGCAGCCGTGAGATTATTCACCTTGGTCAAAATGTAATCGGCTCCTTTAAACTCAATGTTGAGCCGCATCAGCCGATTCAAAAACGTCGTTTCTGTCTGTTGCAATTCCTCAGCAAAGACGGAAGGCGCATTCTTCACCTTTTCCCAAACCTGCGGCTTCAGCAAACGCGGCAAATCCACATAGCATTTTTGAAACGAAGTCAAGTAAGCTGCGATCGGATCTGGTTTACCCTGAATCGAACCATACAAACTGTTGAGTAACATCGGCTTATTTTTCGGGCCGCCAAAGCACGGATCGCCGCCTTCGCCATTGAGTACCACGTCTGCGAATTGCTTTGCCGATCGCCCCAGCAGCAAATTTGGCACCGTCAAGCCTTCCCCCACCGGATCGTCCATCGCCGCCAGCGTTTCCGGCAGCAACTCCCAAATTTGCTGCGGCGAAACTTCCAAAACGTGGTGCTCAGTGCCACAATGCGCTGCGACGATGTTGGCAAATTCAATCTCGCTGGGATATTGAGCGCCAAAGTGCATCGAAAAAGTGTGCACCGGACGATCGTGCAGCCTTGTGGCGATCGCCGCGACGCAACTTGAATCAATACCACCCGAAAGATATGCTGCGACTGGTTCTCCCGCTGGTAGCGCTTCCTGCACCAGTTGTTCCAAAAGCGATCGCACTTGTTGACTGTGCCATTCCAAAGGGCGATCGGCGTTAGTAATTTGCTCCTGTGGATGCCAGTATCTCTGCGCCTCAATATCCGATAAGTACAAGTAGCTACCGGGCCGCAACTCTCGCACGGCTTCCCACAGCGTTTGTGATCCGGGTACAAAGGCACAGCACAAGTAGTCGCGCAAAGCAACTAAATCAAGTTCTCGATCGTGATACGGATTGAGCGATCGCAGTCGGGGCGAAATCCAGCGAGTTGTTCCTGTCCGGGTGTAATAGAGGGTTTTGGCTCCCACGCGATCGCGCCCCAGACACAAGGTTTGCTCGTCTCTATCCCACACGGCAAGGGCAAATTGTCCTGACAGCAAGCTCAGTGTTTTAGTAGCGTACTGCTCCCACAGCCGCGCGACGATCGCCAAATCGGTCAATCCATCTGTGTCAATCTGTTGTTTGAGCATGGGGGTGCGATCGAAGCAGCAGTCACCTACCAGCACAAATCGCTGATTGGGGCTGAAGGTGGGTTCAGCTCCGATTATGGCAAAACCGGAAGTTTCCCAAGTTGCAGGGTGCGATCGGGCTTCTGGCCCCCAAGCAATCACCCAATGAGGGTAGATAGACTTCTGAGTCTGCATTTTAAATAAAACATCTCCCATAATTAATTATTGTGGAACAGGCCGGAAAGCCTGTTCAAAACAGGCAATTCTTGCGATGAATATTACATTAAAAAACGTTTGAAAGTAACTTATAAATCAAGCGAAAAATAGCTGTTCCAGCGATCGCACCCAAAGCACCCAACCATCCCACAAACAAAACGCCAGTGATCGGAGAATTCGGATAAATCGCAACTGCCGCCGTCTGTAAAGTTGGGAAAAACCACAGCAAAGCCAGAGTGCCTGCGCCAATAATCAACATCTCAGTTTGTTCGATCGCCCTGCGGTACTGGCCGTAAATCAAACCCGCCACAATCATCCCCAACAATCCGATACTCAAGCCTGGAGACGGCAGCAAACTCGTCAGGGCGATCGCCAGCACCCCCGCCTCAAAACCCGTAAACGCCGCCCCCGACAAAACCTCCCAAATCGAAAAAGTCGCTCTCTGCGAAGATTGCAGCGCTCCTGGATGAGTCGCAGGAACCCGTACAGGAGGAGGCAGAGTCGGTTGAAGAGGTATCGGAGGCGGCGCCACCACGACTGTAGGTGGTTGAGAATGTTGTTGAGGCCGAGACATCAGAGCCGCTTCCACCTCACTCGCAGATTGAAAACGCTGGCTGGGAGCTGATAATAACATTCGATCGAGAACGTGAGCCAAACGCGAACTTACCTGCACCCGTGACTGCCAATTCCACTCGTTTCTGTAACTATCAAACAACTCCGTCGGCTGCAAACCACTCAGCAAAGTAATACAAGTCACAGCCAAAGCATACAAATCCGTTGCCGGATAAACTTCTTGCCCGCTCATCTGTTCTGGCGGAGCGTAACCCAAAGAATAAATACCAGTCGAAGCTTTTGCACCCCCAACACTTTGCGTTACTTGTTTAACAGCCCCAAAATCTAATAAATAAAGCCGACCGTTTTTAGCCCGCATAATATTAGCAGGTTTAATATCCCGGTGAATCGAACCGCGAGAGTGCACAAAATCGAGAACCTTCAAAATTTCCCGCAGCACCTCCACCGTTTCCGCCTCCGAAAACCTGCCTTTAACAGCTAGTTCATCCTCCAAATTTTTACCGTCAATAAATTCTTGAACCAGATAGAAAAACTGATCGTTTTTTCCCGGCTGCAAACTCGTAACAGTCAGCTCAAAAAAAGCCAGCAAACTCGGAATTTGGGAATGTTCGTTTCCCAGTTCTTCCAGCACCGCCGCTTCCCGTTCAAACAGAGTTTGAGCGATTTGTAGCTGTGGCGGAGTCAGACTTACCGACGGCTGCAAAAGTTTAGCAACGCATTGCCGCATCGCTGGAGTATAGCGGTCTCTAGCCAAAAATGCCGCCCCAAAACCGCCTTGACCCAACAACCTCACGGGCAAATAGCGCCCGCCCAAAATCAGGGGCATCCCGCAAGTCGTGCAAAACTTTTGCTGCACGGTTTTCAGCAGCGAACTGTCATCGAGGTCGGGAAAATAGTTTTGAGGGCGCGGGCAGCCCGGTCGGGTGCAGTAAACTTCCATTTTTGTTTGCTAAGAAGAGGGAAGAAGGAAAAGGGAAGAACGAAGAAAAAGTGATGGTTAAACCAGATTTCGATTTCTCAACTAACCGCGAACTGCTAACTGCCAGCGACCTAAGAGATTAACTTCCAGCCGAGTTGGGAGTTGCTATTTCTATGAATCCCAAATCGAGCGCAGGGGGTTCTTTCTTCTCCAGGATGGTCGAATAAGTAGCAAACTGCGGCAAAATTTCATTGCTGAAGGCCTCTGCTGCTTTAGAACGGTAGCGGTTGGGGTTGTAAATCAGCGACAAAATGCGAGTTACCAAAACTTCGTCCATTTGAGATTTGTGCAAGACGCCCATGAGCAACTCTTTTTCGATCGCCGAAACCGAGACAAAAGCAGCTCCCAGGCCCGACTGAACGGCATTTTTAATGGCTTCGATCGAATTTAGTTCCATCTCTATTTTCAAGCGGCGCGTGTCTATGCCGCAGCGAGTCAGTACCTGATCGATTACTTTGCGGATCGTAGACTGCGAATCGAGGGATATAAACTGCAATTTGTAAAGGTCTTCTTTTTGGATACTTTCTTGTTGTACCATCGGGTGAGATGGAGGAAGAATTAAAGCCAGTTCGTCCTCAGCGTAAGGAACAATTTCTAAAGCTTCTACAAGTTCGGTAGGAATTTCTCCGCCAACAATTGCCAAATCGATTTGCCCGTTTGCCACACTCCACGCCGTGCGGCGGGTAGAGTGAACGTGAAGCTGTACTGCTACATCCGGGTACTTTTGACGAAACATCCCGATCATCCGGGGCAGCAAATAGGTTCCCGTTGTTTGAGAAGCGCCGACGATCAAAGTACCGCCTTGGAGGTTTTGCAAGTCTTCCAGAGCTCGACAAGTTTCCTGGCAAAGCGATAAAATTTTCTCGCCGTAACTCAGCAGCAGGTGTCCGGCTTCGGTCAGTTGCGCCCGCCGCCCCCCCCGGTCAAACAGCGGCACGTCCAACTGTCTCTCTAAGTTTTGCACCTGCAAGCTAACTGCTGGCTGGGATACATAGAGGCTGTCCGCGGCGCGTTTGAAGCTTCCTTCAGAGGCGATCGCCTTGAGAATGCGTAACTGGTCTAAAGTGAAAGGAAGGTCAGACATATATCTAAATTGTCAGTTGTCAGTTGTCAGTTGTCAGTTGACGGTTGACGGTTGACTGTAGGCAGCGAACAGCAAACAGCGAACAGTCAACAGCGAACAGTCAACAGCGAACAGCGAACAGTCAACAGTCAACAGCGAACAGTGAACAGTTAACTGACTGATAACCGCTGAATGCTCCCATAGATACTTTGTGACACAAATTGGCCGAGAATCAATAACTTTTCTTAATATTTGCAATGACGATCGACTTGGCGCTCGACTCCCACTTAGTTATTCTGGGCCTGTTACTGGTTTTTGCGATCGCCCACAGCGGTTTAGCAGCCCTCCGGCCCAAAGGTGAAAAGCTTATCGGGGCGAGACTTTACCGCGTTTTGTTTGCCCTTGTCAGTTTGCCGCTAGCCGTCATTCTGATTGTCTACTTTTTCAACCACCGCTACGACGGCGTGCAGCTTTGGCAAGTACAGGGATTACCCGGAGTTAAACCTGCAGTTTGGATACTTTCGGCAATTTCCTTTCTGTTTCTGTACCCAGCAACTTTCAACCTCCTAGAAATTGCCGCCGTCCAAAAGCCCCAAGTGCACCTCTACGAAACAGGCATCATTCGCATCACCCGTCACCCGCAAATGGTGGGACAGGTGATTTGGTGCGTGGCCCACACCCTGTGGATTGGCACTAGCTTTACCCTCGTCACTTCCATCGGTTTGGTACTTCACCACCTCTTCGGAGTGTGGCACGGCGACAGGCGACTTCAGGCTCGTTTTGGAGAATCCTTTGAAACCATCAAATCTCGAACCTCAATCATGCCTTTTTTGGCAATCCTACAAAAGCGTCAAACCCTTGATTTGCTTGAGTTTCTCCGCCCTTCCTACGTAGGTGTAGTCATTTTTACTGGTTTGCTGTGGGAAATTCATCCTTTTTTGATGCGTGTCACTAGGAACATATACTGGTAGCATGATCCCTAGGATAGAAAAAAAATTATTAAATTTTGAGGGCTCATGGTGTTGTCGGTTAGCGAACGCACTTTTGCACAAGAGGTGTTTCAAGCCTCTACCCCCGTTTTAGTTCACTTTTCGGCTCCTTGGTGCGGTTTGTGCCGCGCGATCGACCCCACGCTTAAGACTTTTGAGGCAGAGTGGGCAGAAAAAATCAAGCTGGTTGGGGTGAATGCCGATCAATGTTTCAAGTTGGCCCACACTTATCGGCTGACAAGTCTGCCCACGCTGATTTTGTTTGAAGGCGATAAAGTTCGATTTAGATTTGAAGACTACAAAGGACGCGAGGAACTGCGGCGAACTCTGGATTCCTGGATGCTCGCAGCTCACCTAGCTTCCCCATCTCAACGGCTGCAACTTCAGGAAGTAGCCAACAGGTAACATTTTTAAGTCCCATAGGTGTTAGACCCCCGACTTCTTAAAAAATTCGGGGATATAACACCTATTGTGCCGGTAAGTACAAGATTTAACGAATTTAACACGTGTTAATACCACCATGTCTAATTTAGTTAATGTTGACTTGCTCCCTGCCTCGGAAGCGGGAAATCTCACAGCATTAGCACTGTCTAATACAGAAATTGACGAAAAGCTGCGCTCGGTGCCGGTGTTTGTGATTACAGATGCTCAGGGTGCTCCCCTCATCTCTACTGTTCCCAAACAAGGTCAGGGTCAAACCGGCAATGATTCAGTGGCACGAATTTTTATCAGCCAGCAGGATGCTCAAGCTTTTATCGATCAACTGAAAACTACAAACCCTCAGTTGGCGGCCTCCGTGCGCGTGACGCCGGTGTCGCTAGGGGAAATTTACCAGCTTTCTCAAGCAAATAAAGGCAAGCCGGAGGAGATCCAATTTTCTTACGTTCCGGCTCCGCAGCAGGTGCAGTTGGCTAAAACTGTACTTCAGCAGACTGGTCAACAGGTTAACGAGTTCAACGGTGTACCTCTGTTTTTGGCCAGAGGTGGCCCGGAAAATGGTTATTTGACGATTCAGCGCAACCAGCAAGAGGTGATTCCCTTGTTTTTTAACAAGGAAGAACTGCAGGAACTGGTGGAGCGCTTCCAGCAGCAGCAGCCGAATCTCACTGCCACAATTAAGATTGAGGTGGTGAACTTGGAGAGCGTTTTGGAAGCTTTGCGTACTGAGGACGACGCGTTCTTGAACCAATTGATTTTGATTCCCTCGCAGGAGTCGCGGGAATTTGTGCGCCAGCTTCCTGGAAGTATCACAGACTTTGAGCAGTTGAGCGTTTTTAATAAGTTATTGACTGCATCCGCTAGCGGAGGTTTTTTTGACTTAACTCTGGGCAATGATTTATTTCAAATACCTCCAAACAGTGCGACTCAATTTCCTGGCGGCGTGCGAGCCTTAGACGGTAACGATACCGTGAGTGGTTCATCAGATGATGATGTAATTAATGGGAATGCTGAAAATGATCTGCTGCGCGGCGGCGCTGGTAGCGACTTGCTGCGGGGTGGCAAAGGCAGCGATTTAATTTTCGGAGATGATGGTAGCGATCTGCTCACCGGCGGTCAAGATAATGATAGTCTAGACGGCGGAAGTGGCAGTGATTTTTTGCGGGGAGGGAGAGAAAATGATACTCTCAGCGGCGGCGAAGGTAATGATTTTTTATTAGGCGATGCAGGTTTTGACATTCTTACGGGCGGCGGCGAAATAGATAATTTTATTATCAAAATAGATGTTGATGCAGGGGTGCGGGATGCAAATTTTGCCGATCGAATTACCGATTTAAATCAAGGGGATAGAATTGCGATCGCAGGCAGTATAAGTCTTAATGACATCACTTTCAATGCGGAGGGTGCAAACACGCTAATCTTGTTAGCTAATGGCGACATTTTAGCGAATGTTTTAAATGCAACACCGGCAACTGTTCGCAGTTCCACATTCATCGCATCCACTACAGATTCGATTCTAAACTTGGGGTAATCGCGATCGACCTCCGCAATATCAGTTTCACGGGCATTCATTCATCCCGACTCTGTTCGGGGTGAGATTTATGGCACATTAACTCCTAACAACCTAAATCCATAAGGCCGCCAACTCAGCATACTTCAAAAAATATCAAGCATTTATGCCCAGTCGTCCAAGCCTGTGTCACAATTGTTTACAGTTTTGTCAATCTAGTAGAAACTTTAAACTACCTATCAGTCATGGAACTGCTTTATCAATACGCTTGGCTGATTCCAGTCCTGCCGCTGGCAGGCGCAATGCTAGTAGGTCTAGGCTTAATCACCTTTAACCAGGCAACCAACAAACTCCGACAAGCGAATGCGATATTAATCGTCTCCGCGCTCGGAGGGTCAATGGTACTATCCTTCGCATTGCTGTGGAGTCAACTACAGGGCCACGCACCCTACACCCGCACTATTCAGTGGGCTTCTGCAGGCGACTTCTCGCTGAATATGGGCTATATCATCGACCCGCTGACGGCGGTGATGCTGGCGATCGTCACTACGGTCGCCTTTTTGGTGATGATTTACACCGACGGCTACATGGCTCACGATGACGGGTACGTGCGCTTTTACGCCTACCTGAGCATCTTCAGCGCGTCGATGTTGGGTCTGGTAATCAGCCCGAACATCGTTCAGATTTACATTTTTTGGGAACTCGTAGGTATGTGTTCGTACCTGCTAGTCGGATTTTGGTACGATCGCAAACCCGCTGCTGACGCTTGCCAAAAAGCTTTTGTCACCAACCGCGTCGGCGACTTCGGCCTGCTGCTGGGCATCCTCGGCATTTACTGGGCCACCGGCAGCTTTGAATTTGAGGTGATGGGCGAACGCCTGCACTCATTAGTCGAATCCGGCGCCCTCAGCGCGACTCTGGCGACCATCTTCGGCGTCCTCATATTTTTGGGACCAGCAGCCAAATCCGCTCAATTCCCCCTCCACGTCTGGCTGCCAGACGCAATGGAAGGCCCGACACCGATTTCGGCCCTGATCCACGCCGCGACAATGGTAGCCGCCGGCGTATTCCTGATCGCTCGGATGTACCCGGTGTTTGAAGGGCTGCCTGCTGTCATGAATTTGATCGCCTGTACTGGCTGTTTTACGGCATTTATGGGTGCTTCGATCGCGATTACCCAAAATGACATCAAAAAAGGCCTCGCCTACTCCACCATCTCCCAACTCGGCTACATGGTGATGGCAATGGGCGTCGGCGCTTACAGTGCCGGACTTTTCCACTTGATGACTCACGCTTATTTCAAAGCAATGCTGTTCCTGTGTTCAGGTTCAGTGATTCACGGTATGGAAGCAGTTGTAGGCCACAACCCCGCACTTGCTCAAGATATGCGAGTCATGGGCGGGTTGCGGAAATATATGCCGATTACCTCTGCTTGCTTTTTAATCGGAAATTTGGCAATCTGCGGAATTCCGCCGTTTGCTGGTTTTTGGTCAAAAGACGAAATCCTCGCCAGCGCCTTCGCAGCAAATCCCGCTTTGTGGGCTGTTAGCTGGCTGACGGCCGGGATGACCGCCTTTTATATGTTCCGAATGTATTTCAGCACCTTTGAGGGCGAATTCCGGGGCAATGACAGCGCCATCAAGCGGCAACTCTTGCAACCCAGTGTTGTTTTCGGCCCGGGAGCGATGAACGTTAAGGAATTGGCATCAACGGGCGACAGTCACGATGAGCACGACCATTTGCCTCACGAATCTCCTCTGACAATGGCTCTGCCGTTAGTGTTGCTGGCAGTACCTTCTGTGTTTATCGGTTTTCTCGGTACGCCGTTTGCCAATTATTTCGAGCAGTTTGTTCGCGCTCCAGGCGAGTCTCTTGAAGAAGTTTTGGAACACGCTGCGGAGTTCAATTTGACGGAATTTTTGATTATGGGCGGAAGCTCTGTAGGTATTGCTTTGCTGGGCATTACTTTGGCTTCTCTGATGTATTTGAGCCGTAAAATTGACGCAAGTGCGATCGCCCAAAAAATCAAACCGCTTTACGAGTTCTCCCTCAACAAGTGGTATCTCGACGATATCAACGATTTTCTTTTTGTCAAAGGCAGCCGCCGTTTAGCGCGGCAAGTCATGGAAGTGGATTTGCGAGTCGTCGATGGTGTCGTCAACTTAACCGGGCTTATCACCCTTGTTAGCGGCGAAGGTTTGAAATACTTTGAGAGCGGTCGCGCTCAATTTTATGCCCTGATTGTGTTTGTCGCAGTTCTGGGTTTTGCGATCGTTTCTGGAGTCGGTTAAATCTGTAGGGACACGGCCTTGTCCAAATGGTGTCAACAACCATGTCAAACCTAGTACGGGTCTGCTCTCTGACGATTAGGGTTCTATTCCCCCTAGCCCCCCTTCTTAAGGGGGGGACAGGAATCTTCTCAAAGTCCCCCTTCTTAAGGGGGATTTAGGAGGATCTAGACTCAGGTAAAAGCAATATTTATCAAGGATTTTAGGCGTAAGTATACACGCTTTGGGCATGACCGTATCCCCACTAGGAGATATTTTAAAAAATGGTATTAGGTTAATAAATCACAATTGACAATTAGCAAATATAGCAATCCTTGCAGGAGTCATAAATTTTTTACGCCACCCCAACCATCCCCTTGCCAAGGGGAGGGAGTAAGAAATTCACAAATGATGCGAGGATTGCTATAGAAATAAATCTTTCATTAAACTTAACTGTTGCGATCGCATAAATTGTCCAAATAATAGCAAAAAAAAATGTTCCGTCTAAAGAAAGTATAAAATTTAGGCCAAAATTGCCAAAATGTGTTTAAACCTAATAACTGATGGATCATTTTAAAACGCAATGGATACAGCTAACTTTCCCTGGTTAACAACAACAATTCTGTTTCCCATTGCTGCGTCCTTGCTGATTCCTTTAATTCCCGATAAGGATGGCAAGACGGTGCGGTGGTATGCCCTAATTGTGGGTTTAATCGATTTTGCCCTACTTGTTTACGCTTTTTACACTCAGTACGACTTCAGCAATCCAGATTTGCAACTGGTAGAAAGCTATACTTGGGTGCAGCAACTCGATTTGAATTGGTCGGTGGGTGCTGACGGTTTATCAATGCCGCTGATTCTGCTGACTGGTTTTATTACTACGCTGGCTACTTTAGCTGCTTGGCCTGTCACATTTAAACCGAAGCTTTTTTACTTTTTGATGCTGACAATGTACGGCGGCCAAATCGCAGTTTTTGCCGTGCAGGATATGTTGCTGTTTTTCCTGGTTTGGGAACTGGAATTAGTCCCGATTTACCTGATTTTGTCCATCTGGGGCGGCAAAAAGCGCCTCTACGCAGCAACTAAGTTTATCCTGTACACCGCAGGCGGTTCGCTGTTTATTTTGCTTGGCGGGCTGACGATGGCGTTTTACGGCGATACGGTGACTTTCGATATGCGGGCGATCGCAGCTAAAGATTATGCCCCCAATGTAGAATTGATCCTGTATACAGGTTTTTTAATAGCTTACGGCGTCAAACTGCCAATTTTTCCGCTGCACACTTGGCTTCCTGACGCTCACGGCGAAGCAACCGCACCCGCCCATATGTTGCTAGCAGGAATTCTGCTAAAAATGGGCGGTTACGCTTTACTGCGGATGAATGCGGGAATGCTCCCAGATGCTCACGCTACCTTCGCGCCCATCTTGGTAATTTTGGGTGTGGTTAACATTGTTTACGCGGCATTAACTTCTTTTGCTCAGCGAAATTTGAAGCGGAAAATTGCTTATTCTTCGATTTCGCACATGGGGTTTGTACTGATTGGGATAGCTTCGTTTACTGATTTGGGAATTAGCGGTGCAATGCTGCAAATGGTTTCCCACGGTTTAATTGGGGCGAGTTTGTTCTTTATGGTGGGTTGCACGTACGATCGCACTCACACGCTCATGCTCGACGAAATGGGCGGTGTCGGGAAGAAAATGCGTAAGGTTTTTGCGATGTGGACTGCTTGTTCTATGGCTTCCTTGGCTTTGCCGGGAATGAGCGGTTTTGTAGCAGAATTGATGGTGTTTGTAGGTTTTGCAACCAGCGATGCTTACAATCCTGTGTTTAAGGTTTGTGTGGTATTTCTAGCTGCTGTCGGGGTGATTTTGACTCCGATTTACCTGCTGTCTATGCTACGTGAAATCTTCTACGGCCCGGAGAATAAGGAATTGTCGGAACACGAAGAATTGGTGGATGCCGAACCGCGAGAAGTGTTTATTATTGCGGCTCTGTTAGTGCCGATTATTGGCATTGGTTTGTATCCGAAGATGCTGACTCAGGTTTACGATGCGACTACTGTTCAGTTGACTGCAAAGTTGCGCGATTCTGTGCCGTCGCTTGTGGCTAAGGCTGCTGCGGATCAAACTGTCTCTCTGCGTGCTCCGGCGATCGAGCCGAGCAAGTTGTGATTTAAACTGGATTTAGGAAGAAAACCCCCAAAATCTTAGAAAGATAGAGTTTGGGGGTTTTCTATTTTTATTGATAGACAGCTCAGGGAAACTTTTGCTCTCAAGCAATTTGGAGTTGGGTTTGAGAAATAAAATGGGCAGGCGGTCAAGTAGGGCGATCGGAGTGTTAGACCGCAACTTCGGTATAATTGATAGTTATGCACTTTGCTAGATATGCAATAAGTCAATGATCCTAAATCCAAAATCACTTGAGAAGCTTAGGAACCTAATCAATGAAGAAACTGAGTATCGCTCAGGGCCGCAACTCGTTGAATTTTTTAATGCGTTAGGGTTCAGTGATTCTTACCGTCAAGGTTTTCCGTCTCGCTGGATATTCACTGATGAGCGTCTCCGCCAGCTTAATGGCAAGCCCGAACTTGATGAATGTATAAAAAGTGTTCTTTCACCAGTAAATTTTATCAATCGGATTCCCGAACTAGACAAGCATATTGCAGAATTCAACCAATATATCGCCTTTGACCAATGGAAGGTAGTTCGTGATGGCGCTAATATAGGTTTTGCTAAGCTTGAGAAAATCGAAATCGATGAAACTGCAACTCCAACAGAAGATGAATTCTTGAAGAGAGAGTTCTCTAATATTTCGATTGCGGAAATCGGTCTTGAAAGTGATTTGTCAGATATTCTTCAGCAAAGGATCAAGGAAATTGAACAGTGCTTTTCGGTCGGTGCATATTTATCAGTGATCTTATTGGCTGGCAGCACACTTGAAGGAATTCTCTTGGGCTTGGCAAAAAAGCATCCACAGCAATTTAATACCTCCAGAAAGGCACCAAAGGACCCTTCTGGAAACGTAAAGAAGTTCCATGAGTGGTCGCTGAGTTCTTTTATTGATGTTGCAAGAGATATAAATCTAATTCAACATGATACCGAGAAGTTTAGCCATTCTATGAGGGAATTCAGAAACTATATTCATCCTTTCGATCAGATGAGATCGGGCTTTAACCCTCGACAGGACACTGCAAAAATCTGTCTCCACGTGTTGAAGACTGCAATCCATGAAATTAATGAAACCGTCAGTAATATCAGTACATAACAACCATGTTGCAGCGGACAGTTTGGAGATATTTGTTGTGACGCAGTAGTTACTCACCGCCGCTGAACACGAACGTTATGCCACAGCCTAAGCTCTACGAGTAAACCCGCCTACGCAATGGCTGAGTATCACGTTGAGAAACCGGGTTTTTTACCGAATCTGCGGGCTGGAACGCGCCTTTTAGTAAAAAAACCCGGTTTCTAGGCCCTGATGCGTCCAGGACTATACAATTGAGTGAGCTTTATACTGAGGCATTTTTATGTTGAACGTGACAGTTGATGAAATTCAGGGCGATCCTTCAAAGTTTCTTCGTCAAGTGGAAGCAGGCGAAACTTTTGTTATTCTGCTTGCAGATAAGCCGATCGCCGAACTCAGGCCTATTTCTAGCAGCAAGCAATTGCGACCATTCGGTTTGTGTGCAGGCGAGTTTACTGTTCCAGATGATTTCGACGATCCTTTGCCAGAAGATATCCTCTGTGCATTTGAAGGTAAATGAAGATTCTGCTAGATACGCACATCTTTTTATGGTTCATCAGTGGTGACGCCCAGTTATCAACAGATGTTCGAGATGCAATTCGCGATCCAGATAATCAGGTCTATTTGAGTGCAGTTTCAGTCTGGGAAGCAATTGTCAAGTACCAGTTGGGTCAGTTACCTCTGCCGGAACCTCCCGAAACATATTTACCCAAACAGCGTGATCTTCATCAACTTGTCAGTCTTGCTCTTCATGAAAGTAGCGTAGCTCAACTGGCTAAACTGCCACCATTACATCGCGATCCGTTTGACAGAATGCTTATCTGTCAAGCTTGACAGAATGGTCTGACTATTGCGACATTGGTGATGAATTATAAGCGTGCAGATAGCTAGATTTAGTGACATTTTTAGCACCACTCTTGAGCGCACACAACAGTTGCAGCCAACAAAGCGTGGTTAGAGTTGACGCAATCTGTCGAGCTTTTTTAACTGTTGTGACTGTTCTTGCAATCGAGTTTCGAGCTTCTGACACACAAGTTCGCATAAATCAAAAATCATCGGGTCAGTGATTTGATAGTAAACACTGACTCCCTGCGGCTGCCGTTGAACGATGCCTGCCTGGGTCAAAATCTTGAGGTGCTTGGAAACATTGGCTTGCCCCAGCCCTGTTTCTTCAATGATTTCAGTGACATTTTTAGCACCACTCTTAAGCGCGCACAGCACTTGCAGGCGGCTAAGCTCTGATAAAACTTTGAAGTAGTCAGCAACCTGAGCGAGAGCGGAAACAGGAATTTGAGACATAAGCAGGAGTGAATAGATTTTGAGCGAGACTTGTTTTTAAAATAATACTACTATATAGTAATATTATCACTAAATATGTAATGAGAGGCTGATGGCTATGCTGTTTCGTCAACTTTTTGATCGGGAAAGCAGTACCTATACTTACCTGATTGCCGATCGGGGTTCCGCAGAAGCCGTATTGGTCGATCCAGTGTTGGAACAGGTTGAGCGAGATCTCAAATTGCTGAAAGAACTGGGTTTGACATTGCGTTATTGCTTGGAAACCCATGTTCATGCCGATCACATTACCAGTGCGTCTCAACTGCGGGAAGCAACAGGCTGTGTGAGTGTGGTTCCAGCCCAAGCACAGGTTAACTGTGCAGACCGTTTTATCCATCCAGGGGAAACGCTACAGCTTGGAACTGTGGAAGTGCAGGCGATCGCCACGCCAGGACACACAGATAGCCATATGGCATACCTCGTCAATGGAAGTCACTTGCTGACCGGCGATGCGTTATTTATTCGCGGCTGTGGACGCACAGATTTTCAAAGCGGGGATGCAGGAACCTTGTTTGATTCAGTCACTCAACGATTATTTACCTTGCCTGACTCTACCTCGATCTATCCAGGACACGACTATCGCGGGCAAACTGTTTCTTCCATTGAGGAAGAAAAACGCTGGAACCCTAGGTTTACAGGGCGCAGTCGGGATGAGTTTATTCAATTTATGAATGCACTGAATCTGCCCAACCCTCAAAAAATGATGGAAGCCGTGCCAGCTAATGAACGGTGTGGCAACCTCACCTCAATTTCTGCCTAGACCTTTGATCTATTTTTTTTGGAGTACAACTATGACACTGACTAACGATTCTCAACTTCAAGAAATTGATGCTCAAACCTTGAAACAATTGCTTGAGGAAAAAGCCGTAACTTTAGTGGATGTTCGGGAATCTGCCGAATATGCAACTGAACGTATTCCCGGCGCAAAATTTCATCCACTTTCACAGTTCGATCCACTTCAAGTACGACCGTCTGCGGGACAAAAACTCGTTCTCTACTGTCAATCGGGAAATCGCTCTGCCAAAGCCGCCAGACAATGTTTAGACGCAGGATTCAATTCTGTGATTCATCTGCATGGCGGAATTCCTACTTGGAAAAATGCAGGCTATCCAATTGAAAAAAGTCACAATGCGCCGATTAGCTTGTTTAGGCAAGTGCAGATTGTTGCAGGCTCATTGGTTGTGCTGGGAACAGTTTTAGGGGTGTTTGTCTCACCTAATTTTTTACTTCTGAGTGGATTTGTGGGTGCTGGCTTAGTGTTTGCTGGAATCACTAACACCTGTGCGATGGGAATGCTACTGGCAAAGTTACCTTATAACCAACAAGCCGGAAATAAATCATGATCTGGATAATTGGACATTTCCTGGCAGTTGGCATTGGTGTGAGTTTAGGCTTATTGGGCGGTGGTGGTTCTGTGCTAGCACTGCCTGTGCTGGTTTATGTGATGGGTGTTGCGCCTAAACCTGCGATCGCCATGACTTTGATTATTGTCGGGACTGTTAGCTTATTGGGCAGCATTCCCCATGGGCGGCGCGGTAATCTTAATCTCAAAACCGCAGTTATTTTTGGAACTGCAACCATGTTGGGGGCTTACCTCGGTGCAAGAATTGCGACGCTGCCGTTCATTACCAGCGCATTCCAGATGACCCTATTTGGATTGTCGATGCTGATTGCCGCAGGCTTGATGATTTATCGCACCACCTTATCAAAGACCGTATCTAGTAAGGATGAGCTAGAGGCCATCCAGTACGTCAAACCTGTTTGCAAATACTGCTGGCTATGGCTGATGACTGAAGGGATTGCAGTAGGGATTTTGACAGGATTAGTCGGTGTGGGTGGCGGGTTTGCGATCGTCCCGGCCTTGGTTTTATTGGGGAACGTACCCATGCGACAGGCGATCGGGACTTCTCTGCTAATTATTGCGTGTAATTCTGTCGCGGGTTTGCTAGGTTATTTAGGGCATATTTCCTTAGACTGGAATCTCACGGTTTCATTCACCTTTTTAGCTGGATGCGGAACGGTGA
Organism: Microcoleus sp. Pol7_B2; assembly: GCF_036701035.1. Lineage (NCBI taxonomy): Bacteria > Bacillati > Cyanobacteriota > Cyanophyceae > Oscillatoriales > Microcoleaceae > Microcoleus > Microcoleus sp. Pol7_B2. Next base: position 40,149 of record NZ_JAUBQB010000065.1, read on the forward strand.
TTGGGGCTTATCTTGCACAGTTTATTCCAGCGCAACAACTTCAAAAAGGCTTCGGTTACTTCCTGCTAGTAGTCGCCACATTCGTATTAGTCCAAAATCGTGATAGCTTACAGGGAATCAAAAATTCATCTGCTGACCAGCCACCTCACAACGCACTTTCTGCTGACGGACGGGAGATGTCGGCTGTGATACCGAGGTGATCTGCCGCCACTCATCTTAGCCCTTAGATCGCGATCGCCATACCCAATACTTCAAAATTACCATAAGGTCGATCGCCTTTCAATTCAATGCGATCTCTTAGTTTATCGGGTTATTGTTATGCGAAGAGTGCGATGTTTGTCAAGGGCGATCGCACCCTCGCAAGTTGTAATTTGAACCGGATGCGAGGAAGAAAACCCCAAAACCTCGATGATTAAACGGGTTTTGGGGTTTTCTATTTTTTTTAGGGCGATCGAGCTTTTAGGATTCTTATTACTTTTGTTTTGCCGGAACCCAGTAAGTTTTGAAGCGAGGCGCTAAAATCTAATTCACATAGCTATTAAAATACAGATTGCAAGCTTATTTGCTTTCATCATGCACAATCAAGAGTCACCTATTGTTTTCGATCGAGAACGCGCTTCTTCCTACGACAAAAGATTCGCTAAATTGGCTCCGATGCGCGACGCACTTCATTTACTGATCCGCTTTGTACTTTCTGAACTTCCTACCGATGCACGGATTCTGTGTCAATACGGTTCAGTTAAGGCTCAAACCCTGGTAAATTAGGTATTGTTTCCAAAAATGGAGAGTAAGTTAGCGTGCA
>NZ_JAUBQB010000066.1:0-39102 GCF_036701035.1 Microcoleus sp. Pol7_B2
TGGTTGATACGATAATTGCTGTGGCTCTTGACTTAATGAATCCCAAACATCTCAAAAACTGGTTTGCTAATTGCTGCCACTGTACCTCATAACATCCGGAAGTGCTGTATATTTCAATCCCATATCAAAAATTCTCAAATCTTCTCCCCGTCTCCCCTTCTCCCCCTCTCCCACTCTAATACCATAGAAAATCTAGATCCACGACTGCTTACTGCCCCTATCGCGAAACTGGCGGTAGCAAAACTTCTGCTTCCTTCTCCATTTTAGCTTCCTCCACAACCGGCTCTAAAACCGGAGAAGGAATCGGCACTTCTTCAACTACCTGATGCTTTTCCAAAGTCAAACGAGACTGAGACGAACCAGACAATCTTTTCAACAATTTCGGTGTCGGATCGTACAGCAAATAAATAATGCGATCGCCTGCTTGCCAAATCTGGGTCGCCGACACTACTTGCAAGTATCCTTGTCTTTCCAGCAGTAGGGGCGCCAACTCCCCGGCTTGAACCAAAGCTTGCAAGTGAGCAATCTGAAACTGCAATCCCTCACTTTTTAACTCAGTTTCCCCCAATTTCACTTCGCCGTCGCTCAAATATTCGTTCCAATCCTTCAGCGACAAATCCGAGACAAAAGCTTGATTGATTTTAGTCTTATTTGCAGGCGTATTTGCTTGCGGATCTTTGGGGAATATTGCCAAAACTCTCGGCGGTGCAAACTCTTCTGCCGCTCGCTGAGCTAACACTAAGTTTACCTCGCCGTTGTTAGTCATTGCCAAAAAAGTTCCCATCGATTCGAGCCCGGCTTCTTCTAACACGCTGTGGTCGAGAGCACTGCTCAAAAACACCCGCAAACCCTCTCGTTCTGCTTGTGCACAAGCTTCCGGGTTGGTGTCGATAATTGCCACCGATTCTCCGCGTTCTTGAAACAAGCGAGCAATTAATCTGCTCAAAGGATTTGACCCCACAATTGCAGCACCGGTTGCGGATTTTGAGGTGATTCCCAAAAGTTGAGCGATCCGTCCGGCCGTTAGTCCCTGGACGAAAACTGTCATAATAATTGTTAGGAAAACTAACGCTTTAATCGAGTCGCCGCCGTTGATTCCCCGCTGGGTGAGCAAAATTGCAAATAAAGATGCGATCGACGCTGAGACAATTCCCCTCGGTGCTACCCAACAAACAAATAATTTCTGCCGCCAATTCAGTCCGCTGTTCCAAGTACACAGCCAAACGTTGATCGGCCGCACTACCCACATTAAAGCTAAAACTGTAAACAAACTTCCCCAACCGAGGGCGACCACACTAGCGAGGGATAAATCGGCCGCCAGCAGCACGAACAGCATGGAAATAGCCAGGACTGTGAGCTGACCTTTAAACCTCCTCAGCAGCCTTTCTTCCGGCACAGCAGCGGCTCTGAGGACGATGCCCGATAGGACAGTTGCCATCAGTCCCGATTCGCTGCGGATTTCTTCTGCTAAGCCGAAAAATCCCCACAAACCAGCTAAAACTACCAAGTTTTTGAGGTCTTCTGAGAGAAATTGCGATCGCTTGAGAATGAATCCCAGCAACCAACCGCCCGCAACTCCGACGACTGCGCCAACAAAGAGTCGCACGATTAAATCTCGGAACAAAACCAGCAAATCAGGATTGCCGTTCAAAATAATATTCAGCACCAATACTGCCAGAATTGCCCCGACAGGATCGATTAAAACGCCTTCTGCTTCTAGCAAGGCGGCGACTTGTTTGTCAACAGATACTTGTTTGAGCAAAGGGCCGATTACTGTCGGGCCTGTGACGACTACTAGAGAAGCATACAAAAATGCGATCGGCCAGGGAAATTCCCCCAACCAGTGTGCGGCCATTCCGCCGCCAATTAGCGTAATTAAAGTGCCTACGGTAACTAAATTGCGGATGCTGCCGGAAAGTTTTCCTAAATCTCGCAATTCCAAATTCAAGCCGCCTTCAAACAGAATTAACGCTACGCAAAGCGATACCATAACTTCCAAACCGCTGCCCAGCAGATTTGGGTGCAGCACTCCCAAGCAGTCTGGGCCGGCTAAAATTCCAAACAACAGCAAAAAGACGATCGCCGGAACTTTCAAATAAGCGGCGAGAACTTGAGCGCTGATGCCACAGATGACGGTCATGACCATCAACAGGGTGATGTTAAAGGGGATTTCCATAGATATAATTGTTACAGGGTGCCCGCTTAGTTTTAAATGTTCGATCGCGGGTAATTGGAGTGCAGGCGCTATTTTCGGCGCAGCTTACAAACTCGGCACGGCCCTGGATTTTTCCCAATAAGATTAAAAAAACTTGATAGTCGCTATAACTTTATCAGATAATTCTCTTGGAGTCAAAGATGGCAGTAAGCTGTAGCTAAGGGAGAGATTGTCTGTTATGTTCGAGATATGTTCGAGAGTTTGATGGGGATGCGGGTACAGAGGAAGAGGATTTGACGAATTTTGATGGGGAGTCAATCTCAAATCTCAAATAGCAAGATTTGCCAGTTTTTCCATTATAGAGCCTTTCAACCTCAGATTCATCTGTGGAGTCAATCTCCAATTAAAAAGCTCACATCTCAAATCCATCGCCCCCAGACTCATCTTTAGAGCGAGCATCTCACTTTTTCAGCCAAGCTAGAAATTGGAGGCAGGACGCAGAAGGAAAGAGGAAGAAGGAAGGAGCCACAAAAAGTGTTTTTACAAATATGAGATGCTCCCTCTTTAGAGTAGATTTCCCATCTAAAATCAATCTCAAATCCCAACATTCCTCTGTAGAGTCAATCTAAACTCTAAAATCTTAGATCTATAATCTATAATTTATTGGCATTCTGCCACCTGCGAAAAAACTCCGATAGAATTGCCGGCGAAACTCGCCCTTCCAGCCAATCTAAAGCCTGGTTTTGCTGGGGTGCTGCCCGATAAAATTTGCACGCATCTATCAGCCGAATCGGAGCATTAGTGACAATAGATTGAGAGCGCCATTTTTGTGCAAACTCGGTAATAATAGCCGGAGAAATTTGTTTTTGCAGCCAATCTAAAGCTTGGTCTTGTTGTGCTAAACCGCGATAAAATTTGCCCACATCTATCAATCGCAAATTACTGTCTTGAGGTAAGGCAGTTGCGCGCCATTTTTGAGCAAATTCCCCTAAAACATAGGTAGGAACCTGACTTTGCAGCCAAATTAAGGCAGTATCTTGGCTAGCGCTAGCTTTATAAGATGAGAATACCTGAGTCAGTCGCACGCCTGATATGGGAGCGGGAGTCGGAGCGGGAGTCGGGGTTGGAGGGGGGACAACTACTTTGGGAGATTTTCGCATCAAAGCGGCCCAGGTTTTGAGGCTGGCAATGCCGTCTGGATTGAGACCTTGGGATTTCTGAAACGAGATGAGCGCCGCTGTGGTGGTGGCTCCAAATTTACCATCCATCGCGCCTTGATAAAAACCTTTAATTCTTAATTCCCTCTGGATGTCTGCAACTTTATAACTTAGGGCGCCTTCTCGGACGCTTTCAAAAATATTGGTGTCTACATTGCCCGAGACGCCGGACACACTGCCGCTGTCGCTGTACTGCCAAAAAGTCCAAGTTTTCCAGCCGCCGGGAACCCAAGGTTCTTCAGCACTGGTATAGTGAGCAATCCACAGCGGGTAATCCGCAAACCGTTTTGTCCCCAGGTTGTCCCAGAAACCGGGGTACGTGTAGATAATCGGCCGCATCAAGGTGGCTTTTTCGACTGCTTCTAACCAAATTGCGGCTCGATCGCACAATTGATCCACACTCAAACCGCCTGTAGTTTCCACATCCAAGACTGGCGGCAAATCCCCCGGTTCGAGTTTTACAGTTTTCAAGAACAAATCTATTTGCCCTTGAACGCTGCTTGCAGGTCGAAAAAAGTGGTAAGCACCGCGTTGAATCCCCGCCGCTTTCATCGCCGCCCAATTGCGGGCGAAACTTTGGGCAACTAACGTTGCACCCTCGGTCGATTTGACAAAACTAAAGGTAATACCATCCCGGGCAACTGCTTGCCAATTGACATTGGGCTGGTAGTCGGAAACGTCTATACCGCGAATACTCATATTACGAAAAGTTGGAAAAAGCTGGTTTGGTCTGAAGCAGCGACTCGATTAAGGGTACATTAAATTGTAATGCTAAGTCGCTAAGTGTTTTTTTTGCAGGGGAGATAGTGCAAATGAAATTCGATCGAATAGATCCCGGCCCTGGTGAAGAGTCTGTTTGGGATTACCCGCGTCCCCCTCGCCTTGAGGAATCGACCAAACACGTACAGATAATTTTTAATGGAGTGACGATCGCCGACACGCGCCGTCCTCAGCGGGTATTGGAGACAAGTCACCCTCCTGCCTACTATATCTGCCCCGATGACATCAAAATGGAATATTTGCACAAAACTTTACGGGGTTCTTGGTGCGAGTGGAAGGGACAAGCCGGTTATTACACAGTGACGGTGGGAGAAAAGGAAGTAGTAAATGCTGCTTGGTTTTATCCCAATCCTAATCAGATTTTTGTAGCTATTAAAGATTATGTGGCTTTTTATCCCAGCAAGATGGATGCCTGTTATGTGGACGGAGAATTAGTGCAATCTCAACCAGGGGATTTTTACGGCGGCTGGATTACCAAAGATATTGTCGGTCCGTTTAAGGGAGGGCCAGAAACTTGGGGGTGGTGAGGGAAGGTTGAGTTTTGAATTTTGAGTTGAGAACAGGGGCAGAAACCACGTTTTTTTATGGAAAACCTCGTTACAGCCTCGACCCAGGGTTAAAAACGCGGTTTTTTGAGTTTGTGAACACCGTCCCTGAGCGGAGGACTGGCGCAGAAATCGTTTTTTTTACGCCGTAAAAAGCCCATAGTAAAAAATTGAGGAAATAATGAGAATTATTCAATAAATCTGTAATTTAGTGAGCATGAATCAAGGCAGTGCAGCTACAAAAAAGAACGCAGCAGCTTCTTCCCTTATAAAAAATAGTGTAGTAAATAATACAACCAATGGTAACAAATAAATACTAATCTAAGTTAATAGTTGACACTAGCTTCGTTGCTGCTTTATTATTTATTCGGATCTGCGCTGTGTCTGTTGAATTTATTGAGCCGTCTAACTCGGCAGAAAACTCACCCAAAAATTTATCTTTAGAGTCTACTCTTAAGGATCTAGATCTATTCAATTTTCAGGTTGACTCCTCATATCTCGCCAAAGAAGTAGCTCGGTTTTTTCAAGCTCACCCGCTGCTTCCGGGAGTTATCTTGACCGTAAATGGGGAATTTTTAGGGATGATATCGCGTCGGCGATTTATGGAACGCATGAGCCGCCCTTACGGAGTAGATATATTTGCTTGCAGACCGATTATAGCCTTGTATCAAATAGCTCAAACCGATATTTTGATTTTACCAGGAGTAGCCTTAATTGTCATGGCAGCTCAGCGAGCCGTACAGCGACCGCCGGAACTGCTTTACGAGCCAATTGTTGTGCAGTTAGAACCTCAAGTTTACCGATTGTTAGACGTGCATCAACTGTGGGTAGCTTTATCCCAAATTCACCAACAAGCTACTTGGTCTATGAGCGAACTTTATTATAACTTATCCCTCACGCAATCCGATTTAGAAGCAGCTAATTCTCAATTAAAAGCAGCTAATTCCGAATTGTATCGCCTTGCCAACTTAGATGGCTTAACTCAGGTTGCCAACCGTCACTGTTTTAACGAATACTTAGAGAAAAAGGGGCAAGAATTGGCGGAAGCAGCGGCAGAAATATCTTTAATTTTATGCGATGTAGACTTTTTTAAGAAATACAACGATACTTATGGACATCAGGCGGGAGATACTTGCTTGCAGCAGGTAGCCCAAGCTATTTTGGAAGCGGTAAATTACTCAACAGGCGAAGTTTCGGGCGAGAGTCTGGTAGCCCGTTACGGAGGCGAAGAATTTGCAGTGATTTTGCCTCGGACTTCGCCGGAAATAGCTGTCTGGATTGCAGAGCAAATTCGAGTGTGGATCAAAGAACTAAAAATTGAACACGTTAATTCAGAGGTGTGTTCTCTCGTGACGCTGAGTTTGGGGGTAGCGAGTACGGTTCCTCGATCGTCCGCGGCACAAAAAAACTTGATTGCAGCGGCAGATCGCGCGCTTTATCAAGCTAAAAACCGAGGGCGCGATCGAGTAATTTTAGATGCCGATAGATTTTAGATTGGAAAATCGTTTCGATCACAGATTGTCTGGCAAGTCGCCGATCGACCTCCCGATGCTAGACAGCAATTTCTCCAAAGCTTTCATCTGCTTGACGGTGAACGTGGGTACGTTTTTCCCCAACTCCCAACGGCTGATGGTTTGCGACGAAACGCCAAGTTCTCGCGCCAAATCTTCCTGACTCATCTCCAGTTCTTCCCTGAGCTTCTTCAAATGCGACTCTTCATCTTCTGGTCGCGGAACGGGCTTTTTCGGCATAACTTTGAGCGCACATTTTTTCTATAAGATGCTTAAGCATCTTGACTAAACAATAAATTGATTAGACAATATGTTTAATAGCCAGCCCAGAACCGTGGAAAGTACAAGGACTGGCTCTAAAACCCCTTTGGAAAGGAGCATGAATCGATTATGCCTTACAAACAGCGTCTGAATTCCTGGATTATTGTTCGCCTGCTTCCCAATTTACAAAGAAGCGTTGTGGGTCGGTTTCGCAGTTGGTCGGATGCAGACCTCAGATCCGCATTTTGCGGCAGTTACTGCCGGAGGCGAGCCTAATAGTCGTGTTCGATCCGGGCGATCGCTCGTAGAGTAGTTTGGAGAATAGAAGCGATCGCGCAACGGTAAGGCGCATAGCTGAAAAGGCGCGAGCGCTTCTATTCTCATTGGAACTGTTATCGGGCGATCGTACCCAGTCTACAAAGACTCGCACCAAGCACGTTCTGCCGTCCAGTGTCTGTCTGAAGATTCATAAATCCTCAACCCATCCAATCCGGCATTTTGGATCATCTCCTCAACTTCATCCAGCGTAAATGCTGCTTGCAACGAATCGCTGAATAACTGTTTCTGATGGGCGTTGCAATCTCCCGCATACAGATTGACTAAATTATCCCTGATTTCTGATGTTTCCGGCCGCAGTAAATCCCGCAAAAAAATTGCTCCTTGCGGCTTCAACACCCGCTTGACTTCCTGCAAAAAGGGCAGCGGATCGGGCAAATGGTGGATAATGCTGTTGGAAATCACCATGTCAAAATAGTTGTCAGGGTAAGGCATTGCCTTAGCATCAATTAATTCGAGATTAATTTGCGATCGCGCGCCAGCCTTTTCCACATTTTCCGCCCCGACTTTCAGCATATTTGCAGACAAATCGATGCAAGTCAATTTCCATGCTGGCCGCAGTTGACAAAGAGCGATCGGAATTCTCGCCGTACCCGTCCCCACATCCAAAACGTTTCCAAAAACCGGCCCCAACGCCGCAGCACTCTGAGCAAAAGCAGCATTAACCTCAGTAAAGTCCATCGAATCGTATTCGATCGCCTCTTCCAAGGAATCCATCACTTCCGGTTCCAAAACTCGCTGCATAAAATTTATCTCGTTATCTGGCATTTTCATATAGGGGTTCAGTTTCGCCTGCAAAAGCTCGACTAACTCCGGTTCCATATATTGGTAATTGTCCGGTATTTGCAGGCAAATAAGCTTCTTGCCTTCGAGACTATCCGGGAATTTGCTGCGGAGTCGATCGCCATGCTTCTTCTCCATCACAAATATCACATCTGCCCAACCGACAAGACCCTCAGTTACTCTAATTCTTGCACCTTTTTCCGTTCCCGCCGATCGCACGCTGTAGCCGCTAACATTCTCCCATATCTTCTCGGCAGTCAAACTCCTCCACTTATTCTGACTGCACACAAACAATATCTTGATTTTATCCACAAGTTTAAAAAGCAAAATTCGATCTTACTTATCCGCGTTCATCCGCGTTAATCCGCCCACATCTGCGGTTAAAAATCTTAATCCAATTTCCCCCAACTCGCACCTTACATACCACAAATCATGTACTTTGTCAAATCGACCAAAATCTACGTTACAATTCTTAAACCATAAAATGCTAATTTTGCATAAAAAATTGTACTTATTACATTTGCGAATTCGTTAATTTTACGATTTTAAAAGCTTTCAGCGTCAAAAAGTCAAATTAGTCATAATGCCCCTGGATCATGAAAATCGTACCACAAGCCTCAAAGCAAGTAAATAGGTAAAATAATTGAGAATGAAGTCAATAATTTTGGTCATCTTTAGATTTGCTTAAGATTTTAGCCATCAAAATAGATCGAACATTTAAAACTAAATCGACTTTTAGATTGTTTTTGCTTATAAAACAAGCGGGAATTGCCCCGAAGACCGATCGACCCTCAAAAATAGATACAGATGCTCGATCGCACAATGGCATCAAACCAAACTCGATCAAACTCTGCTAGAATTAGTAAAACGAAGTCGTTATGAGTTTAAGTAAATAGCTATGACCAACGAAACCGTAGAAAACCTAGTAATTATCGGCTCAGGGCCCGCAGGCTACACCGCAGCCATCTACGCCGGGAGGGCAAACCTGAAACCCGTAGTCTTTGAAGGCTACCAAGCCGGAGGCGTCCCCGGCGGTCAACTGATGACCACCACAGAAGTAGAAAACTTCCCCGGCTTTCCCGAAGGCATCACCGGGCCGCAACTCATGGATCGGATGAAAGCTCAAGCAGTGCGCTGGGGTGCAGAATTATACACAGAAGATGTAACTTACGTAGATTTGAGCCAGCGGCCGTTTACAGTGCGATCGGAAGACCGAGAAATTAAAACCCACACGATAGTAATCGCTACAGGCGCGACGGCGAAAAGGCTGGGGCTGCCTAGCGAACACGTATTTTGGAGTCACGGCATTTCGGCCTGTGCGATTTGCGACGGCGCTACCCCAATTTTTAAAGGAGTAGATTTAGCTGTAATCGGCGCGGGGGACACAGCAGCGGAAGAATCTATTTATTTGACAAAATACGGCTCTCACGTACATATGTTGGTGCGGCGCAATCAAATGCGCGCCAGCAAAGCCATGCAAGACAGGGTGCTGAGCAATCCCAAAATTACCGTACACTGGAACACCGAAGCAGTGGATATCTTGGGCGAACCGGGCGGCAAAATGGACGGGGTGAGAATTAGAAATATCGAAACCGGCGCCGAGAGTGATTTGCTGGTTAAGGGATTGTTTTACGCGATCGGTCACACTCCCAACACTCAACTGTTCCAAGGTCAGTTAGAACTCGACGAAGTAGGCTATATCGTTACCAAACACGGTTCGGTAGAAACCAGCGTCGAGGGAGTTTACGCCGTCGGCGACGTGCAAGACCACGAGTTTCGCCAAGCCATCACCGCCGCCGGTAGCGGTTGTATGGGGGCGATGCTGGCAGAAAGGTGGCTGTCGTCCAATGGTTTAGCTCAGGAATTCCGCCAAACCGAGGAATCCGAGCAACCCGTCGCAGCGCCGGAAGCTCAAAAAGTACGCAAAACCAGCGCGAACTTTGATATCCAAGACACGCGCCACGAAGGAGGTTATGCTTTGCGGAAGTTGTTCCACGATAGCGATCGACTGATTGTGGTTAAATATGCCTCTCCGAGTTGTGGGCCTTGCCACAGCCTCAAGCCGATTTTGAGCAAAGTAGTAGATGAGTTCGAGGGCAAAATCCACTACGTGGAAATTGACATCGAAGAAGATCCAGAAATTGCTGAAAATGCTGGCGTGATTGGTACGCCGACGATTCAGTATTTCAAAGACAAAGATTTGGTGGCTGAGCTCAAAGGAGTTAAGCCGAAAAGCCAGTACCGCGAATTAATTGCGAGTAATTTGTAGGAATTCGATCGATTTTAGATTTGAGGTTTGCCAAGAGAGATTTAACCTAAACTCAACTTGCGTCCCACCTGCCAAAAAACCGATTTCTCCCCGGCGCGCCAGTCCCGTGCAGGGGAGAAACCGGTTTTTTTTACCCCCATCACGCGAAAAAACCCGGTTTGTCGCGAGTGTTTGGCGAATGAGAAAGAGGATTTTTGACTGTTCCGGGTTTTTTCGCCTGAGTGCTACTAAAATCTAAAAGTCTTATATAGGTCGATCGTCATTATGGCTCAAAGCCGCCTCCGACTGCCCCGATTTCTCAACAGTGCCTCGCCCTCAAGCCTGTCAATGAAAATGATGTGGGCAGGTTTGACAATAACTGCCGTGTTTGTATTGGTAGCCATCTTGTCTCCAGCTATGCAAGCTTGGGGATGGCTGCAAAATCCTACCGAGGCTTTGATTAACCCCATCCACGAACCGCCGTCGGCGAATTATTGGTTTGGTACTAGCCGCAGCGGCTACGATGTGTTTTCCCGCACGCTGTTTGCTTCTCGGGCTGCTTGGCAAGTGGTAATTTTAGCCACTGCTTTGAGTTTGTTTATCGGTGTGCCGCTGGGTTTGGTTAGCGGTTATTTGGGCGGTAAGCTCGATCGAGTGTTGTTATTTTTAATGGATACAATTTATACTTTGCCGGGGCTGCTGCTTTCTTTGACGCTAGCGTTTGTAGTGGGAAAAGGAGTTTTGAATGCTGCGATCGCCCTGAGCATTTCCTACATTCCTCAATACTACCGCGTCGTCAGGAATCACACCGTCAGCGTCAAAACAGAATTATTTGTCGAAGCCGCGCGAGCAATGGGTGCTGACACTTGGACAGTGCTTTCGCGCTACCTGTTTCTGAATGTGATTCAGAGCGTACCTGTGCTGTTTGCGCTCAACGCTGCCGATGCAATATTAACATTAGGAGGTTTGGGATTTCTCGGATTAGGACTTCCCGAAGCAACTCCTGAATGGGGACACGACTTGCGTTTAGCTTTAGATGCGCTACCTACTGGCATTTGGTGGACGGCTTTGTTTCCCGGTTTGGCGATGACTTTAATGGTGGTGGGACTGTCTTTGGTGGGGGAAGGATTAAACGAGTTTGTTAACCCTCGCTTGCGGAATCAGCAGTAATTTGTCTCGCGGTTAAATTAAGTTCGCAGTCAGGACTTTAGTGCTTATTCACAAATATACAAAAAACTGAAGTCCTGACTACAAACAGGCGCTATAAAGAGATGGTAATCTCGGCCCGATTAATTACTAAATCTTTCTCTCAAGAAGGTGAATTATTTCTAGTAAACCTTCGTTGGGTTGTCTATATAGACACGGAGCTGAAATTTTTCTTGATAGCTTCATTTCCTAAAGGTCAAGCCACATAATTTAAACCCGAGTAGAGGATAAAGCAAGGCTCTGTGCTTTCTGATGACACGCTGTAAATAATAACAAAATTTTGAGCATCGCACCAACTTCCTACCGTTCCACTGCTTTAAGTGTATCCTGCAGCTTATGCCTTCTCTAACAATAACAAGCACATCGCTAACTGGGTAAATTTTTCTTCCCTGGCAGAGTTATCGTCGGCCGACTGTTGCAGCAACGCCCGCTGTGGCTTTTGTTTCGTCTGCTTGAAATTATCAAGACAATTCGGGAATGCTACCTAAAATTGATTGAGAGGCTTTATGGAATCTTCACACGGTCACGATATATTTAAAGTAATCGTGAAGTTATACTTCCGGGAGATGGCAAAGTGTGTTGCTTGTGAGTATGTGCGATCGCGCAAGTGCGAACCGAAAGCCAAAAAATTTAGAGAAATCCGCAGCCGAGAGTTGCGCGGCGCGTTAACTCTCAGTAGAATTTATCCTGGTGGTTTTGGCCACTGACGCGACAAACTCGTGTAGAACTGCTTAAATAAGAATGTGACGTTAAGAACTTAATGTGATTTAACATCAAAATTAAACCCAATTTCTGAGATTTGAGCTAACTTAACAATGAAAGCCCCTGTTGCATTACTCAACCCGCAACGCTTCATTGGGGGTCAGAGTCGGTCTCTAATCCAGAGTTGCCGGCTTAAAACTAAAGCTACGAGCTTTATTCAATCGCAGATTGCGTATGATTCAATTCAGGGAAACAGGGTAATGATGGGTGTATCTACACGGATTGTATTGGTTCCAATTTGGGCAACTGAAAAATTGTCTGCTAACTGTCTGGCCAACTACGCCGCAGCCGTTCACCCAGATATACGCAGAAAACAGCGCCGTTCGATCGTGCCAAAGTTTTTGCGGGCCGTTCTCAGGATTTAGCAAAGCCGGACATAAGTTAGTATTGTCAAGCTAAGCTGACAGAGTTTTCCTAGTTCTTGACCAACAATGGAAAACAACTTCCATTTTTTGTGAGAAAGGCTACAATCGGGAAGGTCTTTGCAAGATCCGATTCTCCCGGTTTGGTGCTTCAACCCTCTGCTGTTGCATTTGAGGCAGCAGACCGACATCCAAGGTGGCGAAAATTTGCCGCGCAACTGTCATGTCCGACAACCCGAGTAAAGCAAGGCGAATCAAAAGTTCGACACCTCGAATACAAAAGTTAGAGGGTTCCGTGCCGGAAAACTTGTACGGGTACAAACTCGAAGTACCGAGTAAAAAAGCCAGTATTTTTGGAAGTGCGATCGATCGTAGTTCATGGTTTGCTTCTCTGGGCAAGGTATTGCAGATGATGTGGTAACTCGCTCCGAAAGAAAAAGCCGCCAGCTCAATTTAAGGCCGCGATGTTAAAATCTGCGATCGATTGAATGCGCTGACTGCTTCAAACCCGAACTCGAACTTTGACTCATAAAACTGGTGCAGTTTCGGTAACAGATTCAGCTAGCAGACCGAAAATCCCACTATTTTTTCCTGCGGGAATGTCAATACTGGCTAACTTGTCTAAACTACAAACAGACACTATTCCACTGTTATTTATTCTTTAATTCAGGAGCATGAGGAAGACGGCATGATCCAGGCTAACACCGTACTCGAAACCACAATTACACCGGACATGGAAACAATCGAGTTGCTTCGGGGCGCCGAAAGCGTTCTACCTGAGAGCGAGTTAGAACTCTTTATCGACGAAGAAGACGATCGAGAAGAATTCTTAGACTCTCAATCTGAGGAAGACCCTAAATCTGGCAAAGGCGCCAAAGCCCGCCGTCGGGCACAGGCAAAGAAAAAGCATTATACTGAAGACTCTATTCGTCTTTACCTGCAAGAAATCGGTCGGATTCGACTGCTGCGAGCTGACGAAGAGATTGAACTAGCGCGCAAGATTGCAGATTTGCTGGAATTAGAGCGAGTTCGAGAACAACTGCTCGAAGAGTATAACCGCGAACCCAAAGACAGCGAATGGGCAAATGCTGTAGATATGGCACTTCCTGCATTCCGTCACCGACTCCACGTCGGCCGTCGGGCAAAGGAAAAAATGGTGCAATCAAACCTGCGTTTGGTGGTGTCGATCGCCAAAAAATACATGAATCGCGGTTTGTCTTTCCAAGATTTGATTCAGGAAGGCTCTTTGGGTCTGATCCGGGCTGCTGAAAAATTCGATCACGAAAAAGGCTACAAGTTTTCTACTTATGCAACTTGGTGGATACGTCAAGCCATCACCCGAGCAATTGCCGACCAATCGCGCACTATCCGCCTGCCGGTTCACCTTTACGAAACCATTTCGCGGATCAAGAAAACTACCAAACTCCTGTCTCAGGAAATGGGTCGCAAGCCTACGGAAGAAGAAATTGCTACCCGCATGGAGATGACGATCGAGAAGTTGCGGTTCATTGCTAAGTCCGCACAGTTGCCCATCTCTTTAGAAACTCCGATCGGTAAAGAGGAAGACTCACGTCTGGGAGACTTTATTGAATCTGACGGGGAAACGCCAGAAGATCAAGTCTCGAAAAACTTGCTCAGGGAAGACTTGGAAAGCGTTTTGGATACTCTCAGCCCCCGAGAACGGGATGTACTGCGGCTGCGTTACGGCTTAGATGACGGACGGATGAAGACCTTGGAGGAAATTGGTCAAATCTTTAACGTCACTCGTGAGCGGATTCGCCAAATTGAGGCTAAAGCCCTGCGGAAGTTGCGCCATCCCAACCGCAACAGCATCTTAAAGGAATATATCCGCTAGAGTAATTTGCTAGCATCACCCAAAAGAGTGATTCGCACTCTTTTTTTTGGGGGGGAGACCCCCCGCCCCGGTTTGAGTTATAGCGGTTAAATTTTGTGCTGCTAATAACCCAGAGCAAGTGGCTATTTGCTGCCGAAATCGGGTTGCAAAAATTTTGGGAGTCCGTTACGGAACTCCCAAGCTTTGCATTGTCACAAAATTCTTAACTATAAAATTACATCAGACCCCAAAAGTGAAGCAGGCCTTGACCGGAAACCAATTCGATGATGACAGCGGCAGAGAAACCAATCATCGCCAAACGACCGTTCCAATTTTCGGCTCCTTCGCTGAAGCCCCAGTTCCAAGCGTTGCGTTTTTGTTCTTGCATAGTGCGAACTCCTTTCGTTAACTTGTGTAAGGCTTATGTAAATAAATATAACATTCCTCGATCAAAATGCAAGCTTGTGATTACTGATATCGGTCATAACGGTCGATCGACCTTGATGATTTTACCTAACAGGAAAAATAGCCAACTCGGTATCAGGGTCGAACAAGTGAATTTTGTCATGGGCGATTGCCAACCAAAGCTCCTCGCCAACTCGGATCGATCGCTCAGGAGGAACCCGCACTTGCATCCGCACCGCTGGAGCATCCGTCAAACAAACCCCCAAATAAGTTTCGTGTCCCAAAGCCTCTACAATTTCCACTTGTACCGAAAGATTTTTGGTAGCCGGAGGGTTAATGCTCAGATGTTCCGGCCGAATGCCCAAAATTAGCCCTCGCCCGTCATATTGTTGTAGACTTTTTGCCCAAATATCGGGTAAAGTAAAGCGAAATTGCGGGTGAGAAATCAACAGCGGAGCACTAAATTCCACCGCCAAAAAATTCATCGGCGGAGAACCGATAAACTCAGCAACAAACAGATTAGCCGGCTTGTTGTAAAGCTCTAGAGGTCGAGCTACTTGCTGAATCTGGCCAACCTTCATAATAGCAATCCGATCGCCCATAGTCATCGCCTCAGTTTGGTCGTGAGTTACATAAATAGTTGTAGTTCCCAACTGTCGCTGCAACTGCACAATTTGCGATCGAGTTTCCGCCCTCAATTTCGCATCCAGATTCGATAACGGTTCGTCCATCAAAAAAACTTCAGGATTTCTAGCCATAGCCCTACCCAAAGCTACCCGCTGCTTTTGCCCTCCCGAAAGTTGTTTTGGCAAGCGATTTAAAAGAGATTCTATTTGCAATAATTCAGCTACCTCTCGCACTCGTTTTCCTACAGCCTTTTCCCGTTCCGACAAATAGCGCAAACCCGGAGGCAACTTGCGAGTCGCTCCTCCTAAAAAGTCCTCAAACAAAGGATAACTTAGAGGATTTTTAAAATAATTAGAAGCTAAATCATTAATAACCTCTTCTACCTTCTTCCTAATTTTTTCTATCTTCGGGAGGCGTCCTTCTTCTCCTTGTATCTTCCCCCTTCCTTCTTCTTTCTTCCCTCTTCCTTCTTCCTTCTTTCTTCTTCCTTCTTCTTTCTCCCTTTCCGAGCGGCGCAATCCAAAGGCGAGATTATCGTAAACTGTTAAGTGAGGATAGAGAGCATAATTTTGAAATACCATAGCGATATCTCGGTCTTTAGGAGGCAAATCGTTAACCAGCCGATCGCCAACCCAAATATTGCCGGCCGTCAAAACTTCCAAACCGGCGATCGATCGCAGCAAAGTGCTTTTTCCGCAGCCAGAAGGCCCCACCAGCACCATGAATTCCCCATCTTCGACCGTTAGGTTAATGCGTCGCAAAACGCTGTTAGACGAAGGGCGATCGGCTAGAGGCGAGACACTTTCTGCCACGGTGTTTGCTTCTTTTTCCTGTTCTCCTTGGCGGAGCGGAAAACTTTTGTAGATATTTTCTAATACAACTTGCGCCATTAAACAATGTTAGATTTTAGATTGGAGAATTGGAGAATTGGAGGCAGATCCTATGGGTATTTATTCCCAGGCTCTGCCTGGGAACAAGGCTGAATGGGGAATGGAATTGGACGTATACGCTCGAAGGCAAAAAAGGCAAGCTTTAATTGACTCACAGCGAATAATGACACAATGAATGACCCATGACTAATGACTATTGACTGCTGATAACCTTGATAATTTTTTCCCCCGGATTGAGGTCAAAAACTCGATCGCCCGCAGCATCTTTCCCCCAAAAAGCTATAGCATCAATAGCCGATCGCAGCAGGCGGCCTGAATTAGTAAAAAGTTTGACATCCGTACCCGGAACAGCCTGCAGCAAGCCAACTAAAGCATCTTTAGGCTCTGAGAAACGAAAAGCTTGAGTGCCAATTTCGCCCCGGTTAGTAAGTCTGACAGAACCTGCAGGCATTCGTTTTGCCCAACCCAACTCGGAAAATAGCACCAGACTGTCGTTCGGGTCGAGAGTGATGCAACCCACCAACTCTTCCTGCTTCCGCAACCTGGTTACTTGAGAACCCTGGGCCGCGCGGCCCATTGGTGGCAATTGTTCATCATCAATCTCAAACCGGAGGACTCGGCCTCCTGAAGTTGCGATCGCCACTTGCTCGCCGACTTTACCCAGACTCGCACAGCGCAGCCGATCGTCCTCCTTGAGTTTAACAACAGTAACGCCGCGATTAGTCAAATCAGCAAATTCCTGCATCGGCAAGCGCTTAATTTTCCCTTGCTGAGTCAGAGTTACTAAATCTGCCGCTTCCGAATTTTCCGGCAAAATAAAGTGTGCAACTGTGATTTCCGACAAAGCGCGACCGGCACTATCTTTAGTAGCACTCGGCGACAACAAACTAACGATCGGCGTTCCCCGGTCTTTGGCGCTACTACTAGGAATATCGGCCACTTTCAGCGGGTAAGCTTTGCCGTTAGGAGTTAAGACGACCAAAGTGCGATCTGTTTTCGTCAGATTTGCCGTCACAATAAAATCTTCATTTTTTTCTAAAGCTGAAACCGATTTTTCGCGACTTTTCGAGCGTGGCTTTTCCCCAGTCGGCAAGCGGCGCACGTACTGCTTGTGCGAAAATTCAACAATAGTTTCCTCTGCCTCTACAACGGGCAATAAGTTAGGCTGAATCGTTGCCGGCGACAACTGCTTCACCGCAGAATTTTTCTTACCCGAAAATTGTGGTTCGGCGTTTGCTGCGCGTGCAGTTCCATTGGCGAATTTAGTGCGGCGGGGGTCAGCGTACTTGCGTTTTAGCGAGCGAAATTCCTTCTTTAAAGCCTTCAAAAGTTCGCGCCTGTCGCTCAACAACCGCTGCAATTCTTGAATATTAGCCATCAACTCATCAAACTCAGACTGCAAATTTTGCCTTTCCAAACCAGTCAGTCTACGCATAGGCATCGCCAAAATCGCATCAGCTTGACTTTCGCTCAAATTGAGGCGAACTTGCAAAGTTTGCTTAGCAGTAGAGCCGTCAGGAGAATTTCTGAGAATGTCGATCGCTGTATCGAGATTTGTCAAAGCCAACATTAAGCCTTGGACAATATGACAGCGGCGTTCGGCAGCTTGCAACTCGTAGTTGTAGCGGCGGGTAAGAGTCACTTCCCGGAAATCCAGAAATTCCTGCAACAATTGTCGAAGCGTCAACTGTCGCGGTTGACCGTTGACAATTGCCAGCAAAATCGCCCCAAAATTTGTTTGCAGGTCAGTTTGTTGGTAAAGGCGAGCCAGAACCGCTTCTGGGGTAAATTCCCGCTTGAGTTCAATCACCACTCGAATGCCTTCGCGATCGCTCTCGTCACGCAAATCAGAAATACCGTCGAGGCGGCCAGCATTGACCAACTCCGCCACCTTTTCAATCCAAGCCGCCTTATTTACCTGAAACGGAAACTCCGTCACCACGATCGCCGTTTTAGTACGCACCTTGCGATTACCTGGCACCTCTTCCACCCCGGCCACACCCCTGACCGCAATGCTGCCTCGACCCTTAGTGTAGGCGTCAACAATGCCCTCTGTAGCGACGATTTCCCCTCCGGTTGGAAAATCTGGGCCCGGAATCAGTTCTATCAACTTCTCGTCGGATAGTTCAGGGTTTTCAATCAAAGCAATTAAACCGTCTACCACCTCCCCCAAATTGTGCGGCGGGATATTAGTTGCCATCCCCACAGCAATGCCCGTACAGCCGTTGAGTAACAGAAACGGCAACTGAGCAGGCAATGCCGTCGGTTCCTGCTGCGAATTGTCAAAGTTACCAGTAAAATCAACAGTTGCCTCGCCGACTTGGGTTAGCATAGCTTCGTGGGCGATCGGTGCTAGCCTCGTTTCCGTATAGCGCATAGCAGCCGCCGGATCATTGTCCACCGACCCGAAATTGCCGTGACCCGCCAGTAAAGGATAGCGGCTCGAAAACTCCTGAACCATGCGTACCAGAGCGTCGTAAACCGATTGGTCGCCGTGGGGGTGATATTTTCCCAAAACATCTCCAACTACCCGGGCGCACTTACGGTAAGGTCGGTCTGGCGTCAGACCGAGTTCGTGCATCGCATATAAAATTCGACGGTGAACTGGTTTTAAACCGTCGCGGACATCAGGCAAAGCTCGCCCGACGATCACACTCATGGCATATTCGAGGTACGATTGCTGCATCTCGGCGTGCAGAGGCGTAGAAATTACTTGCCCGGAAAGTAGGTTGAGTTGTTTAGCCATGAGTCCTTGTGTCCGTTAATTCCTGAGTGAAAACAGCCTCTGTCAATAATGCCGAGGTTCCCTGTCTCGATTTAAAAGCCTTTGCCGCAGGCGAACCGAAAGTTCGATCCAACCGCCCAGTTGAAGAATAAAAATAAACTTAACTTGTGAAAGCAGAATCAGAGTCCCGAAGACGGGCAAAACTTGCCTCTTACTCTCCACTCTTACCCTAACCTCTATGTTGCCTTCATTTGCGCCTACCTGTCTATTTACCTTCTGCCGTGAGAAGGTTGAGTCACAGGAGAACACGGAATGCCAGAAACTCAGAACGTAGTGAGGCTGTAGCTCTTCCTAGGAAAGCATCACGAGGGACTTGAGTCCCCGTCAATCTATGATAGAATTTAATTGCAATTAGGAATAACCTTCTACACGAAGAAATATTTTATTCAGGAGAAACCCCAGATTGATCTCGTCTCAGTACAGTCGTAGCGTGGATCAAGCAGCAATGGTAGACGATCGAGCTTACCGTATTTTGCCAAGCGTGATGGACTCAGAAAGTCTTAAAAAAGAAAAGTAAGCGGAATTGGAATACCTCTGGTACTGGTACTTGTTCTGATCGTGTAGAGGCGTCTGGACTATGAATGAAGTCCAAGTTTTGGTCTTATTCAACCATAGAGCGTGGCCGTGACTCGCTGAGAGTGTCAAAAATGCCGATATTGATGAATTCATCAGTCAAAAGCTCTCCTGGCGATATCTCTTAGTCTGACATCCCCTTGATGAACGGAAGCGTCAATATTTTAAGCCGTTTTGAGGGGTTAAAACTGAGAATTAGGAATCTCCAACAATCCCCGCTCAATTCGCTACTCCGAATGCTGTGGCGACGGGATTATGTGAATAAACATGGCTTGATTCTAATGAGGAAGAAGGAAAATAATTATCACACATTCCAGAATCTAATATCAGTTCAAAAAATAATGCAACTGTAGGCCCGTGATCCAAACTGATATCCAGTCAATCAGTTCCCATCTAAAATCTAAAATCTAAAATCTAAAATGGTAGAAGCCGGAGGCTTGACCGAAAGAGAGGATACTATAAGTCCAGGACGCACGGGTAGTCAGAAACCGGGTTTTTTCATAACAATAGTTCGTTATAGCCCGCCGAAACGAGCAAAAACCTGGTTGCGAGGCGTCGTCCATGCGTCCTGGATTGTACTAGAAACCTGCTACCTGAGAATCTTGAGACTCTCACCACTGTCAGGTCTAGTTATAAAAAAGAACTAAACTGTCTGTGTGTAGTAGTCTAAATGATGGTACTGGATGCTTCTAGGCATCTGTAAACCCTCTCACAGCTAGTGGCTCAAGGATATACATACGGGTTTTGCAGGGTTCCCGGCTAATGGCGCTAAAAACTCTGCATTTTTGACGGGGAATGTAGTCCCCGTCTCGTGTTCCTCTTTGGACTAAAGTCACAAAGTTTCTATACTTCCCATATTTATTTATGAAAACCGTTCTGATTGTAGAGGACGATTTGGTTAATGCTCGGGTTTTTTCCAAAATTCTGACTAAGCGGGGGGGCTTAGCCGTGAAGCACACGGAAAATGTTGAAGAGGTGATGCAGATTGCTGCCAACGGCGAAGCTGATTTGATTTTAATGGATGTGTCTCTTTCGCGCAGCGTGTACCAGGGCAAATCTGTTGACGGCATTAAGATTACTCAACTGCTCAAAGCTGACCCGCAAACAGCCTCGCTGCCGATTATTTTGGTGACTGCTCACGCGATGGCTGGTGATAAAGAAACATTTCTGGATCAAAGCGGTGCCGACGGTTACATCTCTAAACCTGTGGTAGACCATCAAGAGTTTGTTAATCAAATCAAGGCTTTGCTGCCTGATTGAGTGAACCATATATGCAGAAGGAATAAGAAGGAAGAAGGAAAAAGGAAAAAGGAAGAAGGAAGAAAGAATTGTTTGTTTGAACCAACAAACAATTAAAACTCTAGAATTACAAAGTTTGCTTAAACTCTGAATCTTCCTTCTTCCTTCTTCCTTTCGATGTCCCATCGCACCATGCGATGAGTTCGGACTTGTAATTTGTGAGGAAAAATTTGAGTTTTTTCAACTCATGAAATCGGAGTGTGCGTTGCGGCGAGGAACCAAATTATCCTCAGCGAGCGCAACGCTGTTTACTCATTCATGCAATCTCAAAACTATGATTAGTCTTCGTCCTCATCGAAGTCAAAACCGATATCATCATCATCGTCAACATCAGGTCCCAAGGCGTCATCATCAGTCTCAGCGACAAACTCGTCCTCATCAACCTCAACTTCCTCAAAATCCTCATCAGCCTCAAGATCAGACCCGCGCCCGAGCTCAAAACCGCTCTCGATCGTATACGCGCGACGCGCAGTACGGTCATCAAGTACCACATCCTCCTGTAAATCGTGGATGTCGTCATCAAACACAGCACCATCAAAACCCGCATCCTGAACCCCAGCATCCTCATAGGCATTGAACCCAGTACCCGCAGGAATCAGGCGGCCGATAATCACATTTTCCTTCAGCCCGCGCAGCCAGTCAGACTTACCTTCGATCGCAGCCTCAGTCAATACCCGCGTAGTCTCCTGGAACGAAGCAGCGGAAATAAAGCTATCAGTATTCAGCGAAGCCTTAGTAATCCCCAGCAACACCGGAGTATAATCCGCCGGCGCTCCACCAGTAATTGACATCGCCTCATTCACCTGCTCAACCTGTCGCAATTCTACCAACTCACCGGGGAGCATAGTAGTATCGCCACCATCTTCCATCCTGACTTTGTTGGTCATCTGGCGAACAATCACCTCGATGTGCTTGTCGGAAATATCCACGCCCTGAGACTGATAAACCGACTGCACCTCATTCACCAAAAACGTCTGCACCTGTTGGAAACTCTCCAAGGCAGCCTCAAAAGTAGACTGCCGCTCCTTGAGCACGTGGAAGAACACCTCCAGAATTTCGTGAGGGTTAGCAGGCCCGTCGGTCAAAGCTTCGGCGACGCCTACGCGCTGTCCGTCGGAAACGATCGGGTTTTGACCAGGCAACAAAGGATACTCCTCAATCCGGCCATCATCCTCAATCACCGCAAGTTCCACAACATCATCATCAGTAACCACGCGAGCCGTCCCCGGCCGCTTGGCTAAAATACAAGCTTCCTTCGGCTTCCGCCCTTCAAGAAGTTCCTCAATCCGTGGCAAACCCTGAATGATATCCCCAGTCTTTGCCCGCTCAAACACCAGAATCACCAAATTATCACCCCGCTGCACCAAGTCGCCGTCGTCTACGTGCAGCACAGCACCGGCCGAAACCCGGTAAGGGCGAGCCACCCTGAGCAAGAGTTTCGCCGATTCTGTCTCCGACGCAGGTACAACCTTCACAACTTGGCCGGACTCTTCGAGAACAACCCCCGGAGCTATTTCGGTACCAGCAACCAGCAGTTGACCCGGACTCACATCCGGCGTACCCGCCACAGAGATCGAAATAGAATCCGCATCTCGCATCACCAACAGTCGGCGCACTGGTTCGCCATGCCCCTCACGGATGCCTCGAACGATACCCGCTTCTTTGCAGAGAATCTCCGTGCGGGCGACTACTGCCCCGGGCGCGATCGACTGCCCATCTTCGACCAACAGCCGCGTGTGAGTGCTGCCCTGAGTCGGATCTGCAGACACATCCCGCCGAATCACCAGCGATTCCAAAATCACTAACTGCAAGCGGAAAGTCTTTGAAGCTCGATCGCCCCCATCGCTGACAGCCATCGCCAACTCTTGCGACGCACTACCGTCTTCAGGCGAACCCCAAGCCGGCCCCGAACCGTCCGCCCCAAAAGCCGTAGCATCTTCCTCATCCGGCAACAGCTCGATATCCGCCGCCAGTTGCGGAGCTCCCGAACCAATTTCCAAGATAAGCTGAGTCCGCAGCAGTTCCAATCCCTCGACAGACTTGACGCGCTCCCCATCCTTATAAGGAAGTCGCTGCACCGCTTTCAAAGAGATCGACTCATTCAGCGCCGTCTGAGAAGGCACAGGTGGCTTATCCGGCACCGGAAACTCCACCACAGGCCGCAGCAGCAAAGCCGGGCCTTCGGGAGTTTCGATATACTCCGCATAGCCCAACTCTTCGGCAACCAAGCCTGGGAAAATTTCTTCACCGGCGTTGACGATTTGACCTTCCCCAAATGTTAGTGGCGGGCGGTCAACTACATGGAGTGTGCCCGGTTTGATCACAATTTCCCGGAGGATGTCATTTTTCTGAGTGATTTCCACTGCCCCGCTGGTTTGGCAGAAAATATCCTTAACGACTTCTGTACCGGCCTCAACGTACTGGCCATCTTCCACCAGCAGCAATGAAATATCCTTATTGACCTCGTGGCACTCTTCCGGTATCCAGAGCAGAGTCCCGCCTTTAACGACTTCGTAGCCAAGTTTAGCTTTGCCGCGCTTGTGGACTTCCACCCCGCCGTACTTGACAATTCCCCCTGTAGCTGTCCGGTAGCTGTCGTCGAGCAGTTCGGCGACGACTTCCCCGTTAATCACTTTGCTCCCAGGAGCCGTCTTCAGGGAAAACCGCTGCTTAGAAGATGTTTCGATCGTGTAGTGGTCGCGGCCGCCTGCGCTTTCTGCCCGCACGACTGCTTGGTCGAGCAGGACTTGGGCGGTGATAATTTCGATTTCTCTGGGGTCAGCGATGCGGACTACGCCACCGTGTTCGGAGACGAGTTTAGTTTCGGCAATCACGCTTTCGGCCGGAATGCGATCGCCATTTTTCACTGCCGGTTCGGCGCCTGGGGGCAAGTTGTAGACCTCTCCTGAGAGAATCCAAATCAGCCCGCCTTTGCTGGCTGTGCGGGTGGTGTTCCCTTGGCGGTCGGTTTTTTCTTCAGGCACCAAATCAGCAAATTTGGCTTCTCCGGCTAAGTCGGAAGCCACGTCTGTAGTCACTTTTTCAGTGGTTTTGCGGGCGGCGCGACCGAGGATCGGCACTTCTGCCAAAACTTGACCGGGAATGGCGCGCTGTCCGTCTTTGACCATCAGAGTAGAGCCCTGGACGATCGCCAATTCGATTTTCAGTTTTTGATTTTTGGCACCGGATTTCCCTTCTTCAAATCCGTCGCCCTCAAATACAAGTTTGCCGTTGTTTTCTGCCACCAGTGCTTCTTCGCCGTGTCTGGTGCGGAACGAGCGAGTACGCAAGTTCTTGAATTTCACTACACCGGGGAACGGTGCGCGTTCTTGTTTCGCGACTTCTCCAGTGAATACGCCGCCGGTGTGGAAGGTACGCATGGTGAGCTGGGTTCCCGGTTCCCCGATCGACTGAGCTGCAATAATCCCGATCGCTTCTCCCATGTCCACCATTTTCAAGTGGGCGAGACTCCAGCCGTAGCAGTGCTGACAAACCGATCGGGTAGATTCACAAGTCAGGGGCGATCGTAAATACACCTCTGCGACCCCTGAATTACCAATTTCCGTCGCCAACTCCTCCGTAATTGGCTGATTTCGCACGGCTTTTTCGCTGCCGTAAGACACGATTTCCCCGGTTTTGGGGTGCACCACATCTTTGGCGAACACGCGCCCTAGGAGCCTGTCCTTGAGGGGAATCAGCACTGTTGCTCCGTCCGTCATCGGCCGTACTCGAATTCCCCGCTGGGTGCCACAGTCCACTTCCCGCACAATTACGTCTTGGGATACGTCCACCAAACGGCGGGTGAGATAACCCGAGTCCGCCGTCCGCAAGGCTGTATCTACCAAGCCTTTGCGCGCGCCGTAGGAAGAGATGATGTATTCGGTGACGGTGAGTCCTTCGCGGAAGTTGGTTTTAATTGGCAAGTCGATGATTTCGCCTTGGGGGTCAGCCATCAATCCCCGCATTCCGACTAGCTGCCGCACTTGAGAAATGTTTCCCCGCGCCCCGGAGAATGCCATCATGTAGACCGAGTTTAGGGGGTCTGTGGCTCGGAAGTTTTTGACTACTTCGTCTTTGAGGTCTTCTGATGTGCTGTTCCAGGTATCGATTACTTTTTGGAAGCGTTCGACTTCGGTGATTTCGCCTCTGGTGTATTTTTGTTCGGTGATGCGGATTTCTTCTTCGGCAGCATCGAGGAGCGATCGTTTTGACGGGGGCACTTGCAGGTCGTCTACGCTAATCGAAACTCCCGCTCGTGTCGCAAAGCGGAAACCCAAGTCTTTGAGTTTATCGGCCATTTGCGCTGTACGGGCCGTTCCGTAGTGCATGAAAGACCAAGAGATTAATTTTTTGAGCTGACCTTTGTCAACAACTCGATTGCGAAAAACAATTTCCTTATTTTCTGTCATTTTTCTGAGTAGTGGTAATTGGTAATTGGTAACTTTTACTGCCCTTCGACTTCGGTTCTCTTGAGCGAACCCCAATGGTTCAGGAACCGCGTAGCCGAAGTATTGGTAATTGGTAATTGGTAATTGATAAGTAGAGCGGCGGGAAAAAACAACAAGCATTTTGTTTGTAGGGGCGGGTTTAGCGTATAAGAAAGAGAGCTAAGCTAGGGGATGAATGGACTCACCTGCCCTTCCCATAATAAAGTTTATTTGCACCTACCTACTTAATTGGTAATTGGTAACTTTTACTGCCCTTAGACTTTGCTCACTAACCGCGTCGCTGAAAGTATTTGTAAGTAGTAATGGGTAAAATTTCTGGTTTCAATCACTATTATTTGTTAGCGATTATTTGTCAGTTATTACCCATTACCCCTTACCCGTTACCTCTTATCCCTTACCTCTTACCCTTTACCCATTTCTAATTGTTAATTACCGATTCGATGGTTTGGTGATAGATAATCCTGCCCGGAGTAGTGCGAATGAATTGATTGATCACCTTGCCGTCTCCGTCTTCCCGAACCCGGCGGAACTTGTATTCTTTCGTCACGATACCGTCGGTAGAGCGTTCCACCTTCAGCGGTTCTCCTTCGGGTTCAGTGTTTTCTATGGCGCCTTGAAATCTCACCCACACATAAGAGTGCAAGTCAACGATTCCTTGTTCGTAAGCTACAACCGCGTCGGTAAGGTTGGAAAAATAGTGACCGGCTCCTTTTTGAGCGTCAGGATTTTCGGCTGTCAAGTAATAGCAACCGAGCACCATATCTTGAGAAGGAGTAACGATCGGTCTTCCGGTTGCTGGCGACATAATGTTGTTAGAAGCCAGCATCAGCAAGCGCGCTTCCGCCTGAGATTCCAGAGACAACGGCACGTGCACGGCCATTTGGTCGCCGTCAAAGTCAGCGTTAAAAGCAGGACAGACTAGCGGGTGAAGCTGAATCGCCCTCCCGTCCACCAAAATCGGCTCAAAGGCTTGAATCCCCAAACGGTGGAGAGTGGGCGCCCGGTTTAGCATTACCGGGTGTCCTTCAATCACCTCCTGAAGCACGTCCCAAACACTGGGATCGTTGCGCTGGATCAGTTTTTTGGCAGCTTTGATGTTGTTGACCAATCCTTGGCGGATCAAGCGGTGGATGACGAAAGGCTGGAAAAGCTCGATCGCCATTTCCCTCGGCAAACCGCACTGATGAATTTTCAGTTTTGGCCCCACCACAATCACCGAACGCCCGGAGTAGTCAACCCGTTTCCCCAGCAAGTTTTGCCGGAAGCGACCTTGTTTCCCTTCAATGATGTCCGACAGCGACTTCAGCGGGCGGTTGTTTGCCCCCACAACTGTCCGGCCCCGGCGACCGTTGTCAATCAGCGCATCCACAGCTTCTTGCAGCATCCGTTTTTCGTTACGGATGATAATCTCCGGTGCCAGAATTTCTTGGAGTCTCGCCAAGCGGTTGTTGCGGTTGATGACTCTCCGATAAAGATCGTTGAGGTCGCTCGTTGCAAAACGCCCGCCGTCTAGCTGTACCATCGGCCGCAAGTCGGGGGGAATCACCGGAATCACATTGAGCACCATCCAATCGGGTTGAGATCCCGTAGCGATGAAGTTGTCAATAACCCGCAAGCGTTTAATTAACTTTGCCCGTTTTTGACCTTTAGCATTAGCAATATCTTCCCGCAACTTTTCCGCTTCGCTTTCTAGCGGTATATTTTGCAGCAAAACTTGCAAAGCTTCAGCACCTATGCCTACTTCTACGCCCGTCAGCGTGGAATCTTCGCTGTAAAGTTCGTCTTCTATTTCCAGCCAAGCATCTTCGGTGAGCAATTGCTTGTATTGAAGTTTTTCGGCATTACCGGGATTGAGGACAACATAGGCGTTGAAATAGACGATTTGTTCGACATCTCGCAGGGGCATATCTAACAGAATTGCCATGTAACTCGGGATGCCTTTGAGATACCAAACGTGAGCTACTGGAGCTGCTAATTTGATAAATCCCATCCGGTGACGGCGAACGCGAGATTCAGTGACTTCAACACCGCATCTTTCGCAAACAATGCCTCTATGGCGAACTCGTTTGTACTTCCCACAATGACATTCCCAATCTTTTGCAGGCCCAAAAATGCGCTCGCAAAACAAGCCATCCATTTCAGGTTTTAACGTGCGATAATTTATGGTTTCCGGTTTTGTCACCTCTCCAGTAATCTGACCGTTGGGTAAAGTTCTTTCTCCCCACTGTCGAATTCTTTCTGGTGAAGCTAACCCGATCTTGACGTAATCAAAGCGTTGTTCTATTTTAGCCATTCTTGACTCCAATTGATAATTTACAGTCGATTATTTGTGGTTGTTTATCTTTTTTGTTGGCTTCTTTCACGGCTTAAATCAATGTTATACTCCTCTATATGTGACGTGATTTTTAATATCAGAGATAACACTTGAGGATACTCCAAAGTCACCAGCGATTTTAGAGATTGATTCTCTAGATCTAATTCTTTTTCGTACCTCAAGAGCTTGCTCGAAAGTCAATTTGCGATCGAGATATCCACCCCTGCGAGGAACTGGAACCTCTTCGCCTGCTTCCTTCCAAGTTATGTGATACTTAATATCGTGTATGGTTTTGCGACCTACACGGTATTCTTGAGCTACATCCTTCACTCTCTCTCCTGCTGCTAGCTTTTGTCGAATTTCTCGCACCTTTTCCCAGTCTAATTTGGCATTGGAAAGGGGATGACTTTTGCCTTGAGTGCGTCCTTTCTTAGAAGCATCTAATAAATTTTGAGTGCGCGTTCCACCCCAAAGGTGTTCTGGATTAATACAACTGGGAGTATCGCAGGTATGACAAGCATCTATTGAAGTCGAAACTGCACATCCTAATTTCTCTGCTAAAACAGCACGAGTAACTGATTGGGATTTCCCATTTTTAAAGTACCTGCCATAACCACCTTGACCATCCTTTGCACCTTGAAAAATTATGCAGCCGCTGTCTTGAATTTCTCCTACAAAACCGGGGGGAACTGTAGTGAAGTTATGGGGAATTTTTGCCTGAAGTATCTTAGTAATAGTGTCATACTGTACGCCATACTCTTTTATTAGGTGGCTTTTGGTGGTTCCAGCTAAATATTGACGCTGAATTTCCCGCAGTTGTTCGATCGATAGTTTACCAATACCGGGAATACTTTTGCGTCTAGGAGTTTTGCGATCGCGGCCCATCATATGCTGCGTATTCTCAGCCGCAGTTCCAGCTACGAGATGTGCTGGGTTGATGCAGCTTGGATTGTCGCAGATGTGGCAAGCAAAATAACCGGAATCTATAAATCCTGGTATTTTTGATTCGAGCACTAATCGGTGGACTAATACCGTTTTGCCCTCAATCCACTTGCGCCCGTAACCATTTTTCAGCTTGCTCCCTTGCCAATTAATACAGCCTGTCGCCCGGTCAAGTTCTCCTTCTATTCCTGGGACAACTGTTACAATAGTCATGTCAGCGTCTCTCCTCTTAAGAGCGTTGATTCGCCTCAACAGTGTTCGTACCACTGCTGAGGCATTTTAATTGGCACTTCTCGATTTTAAATTTTAGATGTGAGATGTAAGATTGAATGCTGTCAAACAATTCTTCAATCTAAAATCTAAAATCTAAAATCTAAAATCCCTAATCCTCGTCGAGTTCGTCACGAGAAAGCGATTCGTAAGTAGGCCGGGAGGGCGAGCGCTTGCCCCCAGCATCTGCCATCAAATCCACCTCAACGTGCTCGCTGCCCTCGTCGGACGTATTCACCTTGTGCACAGCAATATCCAAGCACAAAGACTGCAACTCCCGCATCAGCACCTTGAAAGATTCCGGCGTACCGGGGCGCGGAATAGCTTTGCCTTTGACGATCGCATTCAGCGCTTCATTCCGTCCCTGCATATCGTCCGACTTGACAGTAAGCAACTCTTGCAAAGTATAAGCTGCGCCGAACGCTTCCAGAGCCCAGACTTCCATTTCTCCGAACCGCTGACCCCCCTGCTGCGCTTTGCCGCCCAAAGGCTGCTGCGTTACAAGCGAGTAAGGGCCTGTGCTGCGGGCGTGGATCTTATCGTCTACCAAGTGAACCAGCTTCAGCATATAGGCGATGCCGACTGTGATCGGGCGATCGAACGGTTCACCAGTTCGGCCATCGTAGACAATAGTCTTGCCGGGGTGCTTTTCATTAAACACCCAAGGCTTGCCGGTTTTTTCGCGCGCCTCCTGTAACTTGCCGTGTACGGTTTCCCGCGACTTTTCAGCGCCGTGCATTTCATCAAAAGGCACCATCTTGAACCGCATCGACAGATTTTCGCCCGCCCATCCCAGCAAGCACTCAAAAATCTGACCCACGTTCATCCGCGACGGTACGCCCAAGGGATTGAGCACTATGTCAACGGGAGTCCCGTCGGGCAAATAAGGCATATCCTCCATCGGCAGAATCCGGGACACAATACCCTTATTCCCGTGGCGGCCGGCCATTTTGTCGCCGACTTGAATCTTCCGCTTTTGAGCTACATAGACGCGGACGACCATGTTGGCCCCAGGAGGCAGTTCGTCGCCCTGTTCGCGGGTAAACACCCGCACGTCAACCACGCGGCCTTTTTCGCCGTTAGGGACGCGGAGGGAATTGTCGCGCACGTCGCGGGCTTTTTCGCCGAAGATTGCCCTCAGCAGTTTTTCTTCCGGCGGTTGGTCGGATTCGCCCTTGGGGGTGACTTTGCCGACTAGGATGTCGCTGGCTTCTACCCAGGCACCTTTGCGGATAATTCCTTGTTCGTCTAGCTGGCGCAGCGCGTCTTCGCCGACGTTAGGAATTTCGCGAGTGATTTCTTCGGGGCCGAGTTTGGTTTGGCGGGCTTCGATTTCGTATTTTTCAATGTGGATCGAAGTGTAGACATCTTCGTACACCAAACGCTCGCTAATGAGCATCGCGTCTTCGTAGTTGTAGCCTTCCCAAGGCATATAAGCTACGAGGATGTTGTGACCCAGAGCGAGTTCTGCCCCTTCGGTGGAGGAACCGTCGGCGAGCACTTGACCTGCTACGACTCGATCGCCCTCATAAATCAGCGGACGCTGGTTTAAACAAGTATCTTGGTTAGACCGCTGATATTTTTGCAGTTCGTGTTCGATGCAGCCAGCATATTTTTGCTTCCAAACCGAGGGCTGTTTGACTTTGAGATCGTCGTATTCCTTAATCAGGAAATGTTCTTCGCTGGAATTCGATTCGGCATCTACAGCCAGGGGTTTGACAATAATCCGGGTAGCGTCGATGTAAATCACCTCGCCGTCGATCCGGGAAACCACCACCATCCCGGAATCTCGGGCTGCCTGAGCTTCCAAGCCCGTACCGACGAGGGGTCGTTCTGGTTTCAGTAGCGGCACAGCTTGCCGCTGCATATTCGAGCCCATCAGAGCTCGGTTGGCGTCGTCGTGTTCCAAGAACGGAATCAGCGATGTCGCTACGGAGACGATTTGCACGGGCGAAATCGCCATGTAGTCCACCTGCATCGGCGTGGTGGTAGTAAATTCTTGGCGGTAGCGGACGGCTACGGTTTCGCCCAAGAGGTTGTTGTTTTCGTCGAGGCTGATGTCTCCGGGGGCGACGCGCAAATCGTCTTCTTCGTCGGCTGTCATGTAAACAGGGGCTTTGTCGCGCAGCACCCGTCCTTTTTCTACTGGATAAAAAGGAGTTTCAATGAAGCCGTAGGGGTTGACGCGGGCGTGGGTTGCTAAGGAACCGATCAGACCGGCGTTTGGGCCTTCTGGTGTTTCGATCGGGCAAATCCGGCCGTAGTGGGACGGGTGAATGTCCCGCACTGCAAACCCGGCGCGTTCGCGAGTCAGACCTCCAGGGCCCAAGGCGGAAAGCCGACGTTTGTGAGTCAGTTCTGCCAGAGGGTTGGTTTGATCCATGAACTGCGATAGCTGGGAGGAACCGAAGAATTCCTTGATTGCTGCTACCAGCGGTTTGGGGTTGACCAGAGAAGCGGGGCTGAGGGAGTCGGCATCCGAGACGGTCATTCTTTCGCGGATGATCCGTTCTAAGCGGTTGAGGCCGACTCGGACTTGGTTTTGCAGCAGTTCTCCCACACTGCGGACGCGACGGTTGCCTAAGTGGTCGATGTCGTCGGTGGAGCCGATGTCGAATTCGAGGTTAATTAAGTAGTCGATCGCCGTCAAGATATCTTGCGATGTCAGCACCCGCATCGTATCCGGGACTGTCAAGCGCAATTTTTTGTTGAGTTTGTAGCGGCCGACTCGGCCCAAATCGTAGCGTTTGGGGTCGAAAAAGCGCGAGTTGAGGAGCTGTTCGCCGCCCGCCACAGTGGGGGGTTCCCCTGGACGGAGTTTGCGGTAGAGCTCCATCAAAGCTTCTTCTTCGCCGAATTGTCCTTCTTTCTCGATCGTTTTTTGGAAGTATTCCGGGTGGCGCAGGGAGTCGTAGATTTCGCCGTCTGTGAGTCCCAATGCTTTGAGCAGCACCTGGGCTGATAGTTTGCGCGTTTTGTCGATTCTGACCCAGACTAAATCGTTTTTGTCTGTTTCAAATTTCAGCCAAGCGCCTCGGTTGGGGATGAGCGAGGCGTTGTAGGAACGGCGACCGTTTTTGTCGGTTTCCGATTTGTAGTAGACGCCTGGGGAACGCACGATTTGGTTGACAATCACCCGTTCCGCGCCGTTGATGATGAAAGTGCCGCGCTCGGTCATCAAGGGCAAGTCGCCGATGAAGACTTCTTGTTCTTTGATTTCCCCTGTTTCTTTGTTAATCAGGCGGGTGGGGACGTACATTTGCACCGAGTAGGTGCTGTCCCTGCGCTTGGCTTCGTCCACGTCGTATTTCGGGCGCTTGAGTTTGAAGTCTTTGCCCATGAAGTGGAGTTCCAGCTTCCCCGTGTAGTCTGTAATCGGGGAGAAGCTGTCGAGTTCTTCGATCAGCCCGGCTTCTAGAAACCAGCGAAAACTTGCCCGCTGGATTTCGATCAAATCGGGCAAGGTGAAGGCGAATTCTGTGTAATCTTTAGTGGTCATGGGGGTCCTTTTTCCGCAGTGGCTCTAGCTTTTTACATGGCGCCAAGGCTGGGCTTTTTTACCTTGTTGCGTTTTTTTGATTGATTGTGTGAGAGAATTTATATGATGTTTTCGATCGCCTACCAACTGCTGCAACGGTTATTTTTGCGGTTTGCTCGCAGTATTTTTGTGCGGATTTTGGTTTCGATCCCGATGCTTTTAGCTCCGATCTCGTGGTTTTCCTGGGTAAATCCCCTACACTTTTGACTCCTAAAATTGACTTGACAGCTATTGCCAAATTGCTGAGGTTCCAAGTTTCTTCTGATGTGTAAGTTTGAGTGTGTAAGTTTGAGGTATTGCGTGAAGTTGTGACCGATCCTGAAGGTTAGCGTACTCGCGTTGTGTTGGCAGGAACCGGGCGACATCGCAGTCGCGGATACTAAGCCAACGCCCGATCGGTCGGTTCTTTTTATTATAGGACGCAAATCCGATCGCAACAGGCAACGCCAAAAGAATCTCCAATAAAGGATGAATCCGGTTTTTCCCGGCAGGATAGAAATGAAATTGTCCCGATCGCTGGCTCCTAAATCGACCTGTTTTCCTCGTTTCTCTGTTCTGCTATAACTAAACTGAAAACCCGAATAGCTGACAGGCATTTTCAGTTGTCTGCTGGGACAAAGTTAAGAGAGAAACTCCTCTCAATTTAGCAACTTGCTCGGCTACGTAGTAGACGTAGGCTGGTTCGTTGCGTTTTCCCCGCTGGGGTACGGGGGCGAGAAAAGGGCAATCTGTCTCGACTAGGATGCGATCGCTATTTACCATACAAGCTGATTCTTGTATTTGCAAGGCTTTTTTAAAGGTGACTGTTCCGCTAAAACTGATGTAGAAACCTAGGTCTAAAAACCACTGGGTTTCTTCGGGTGTGCCTCCCCAGCAGTGCATGACCCCGCGCACTGGCCCGCGTGTTTGCCAAAAGTTCCTCAACATTTCGGCCATTGGGGCGGCGGCGTCGCGACAGTGGATAATGACTGGTTTGTCAAGTTCCTGGGCGATTTCAAGCTGTGCCTCAAACACTTTAAACTGGTGTTCTCGATCGTCAGCTTTATAAAAGTCCAGTCCGGTTTCGCCGATCGCCACTACCCTAGAGTCCGAATTCGCTAATTCCCTAATCTGGCTCGCCGTCTCGTCTGTCCACTTCTCGGCATCTAGGGGGTGGAGTCCAACCGCAAACGAGACTTCGGCAAACTGATTGGCGATTGCTTGAATGCCGGCAAACTCTTCTGGCTCTACACAAGAATGAACCAGCCGAACTACACCAGCTTCGCGCCAGCGTTCTCGAATGGCTTCTAACTCAGATTTGTAGGTCTCAAAGTTGATATGAACGTGAGTGTCGATGAGCTGCATGGGGGAAGCAGATTAGAGGTGATACGGGAGAGTCCTGGTGGGATAGGGCGAGGGGGAGTGAGAGAGTCTGGGAGTGGGAGTGGCAGAGAGTGTGTGGGAAAAATCTTCCGTCTTCTTTCTTCCTTCTTCCTTCTTCACCCTTGACTTCTTCACCCTTGACTTCTTCCCTCAACATCCATCCCTTCAATCTTGTACACTGCTTCGTTGCCGAACTTTCTGCTTCCTTAAGATGCTACCGATGATTGTTCATGTGGCTTGAGAGTTCTTGCCAAGCGGGACTTTTTGCGAGCGCCATTGTTGCGGTGGAGTACACCTTTTTTGACAGCTTTGTCAATTTTGCTGTAGGCCTCAGACATTCGCTGCTGGACTTCTTGCATTAATTCCGGGCTGGGAGCTGCGGCGTACTTGTCTACGGCAGCGAAATACTTCTTCATCAAAGTTTTGACCGCTGACTTGTAAGATTTGTTGTACAAGCGGTTACGTTCGGCGATTTTGACTCGTTTGACGGCGGACTTAATATTTGCCATAGTTCAGTTGCTGGAAGTAGGTATTCATTGATACACCCTAGTCTCAAGACAGTCCCAAGACACGGGGATTTTGAAGGACAACCTTTTCGGGATCGATCCGCAAAAAGCTTGATTTTTAAAGGCGGAGTAAGACAGCCAACTTTCAATTAGCTCAGATTGAGCTGAGTCTGTGGCTACTTTTTGGCGACGCCCGCGCAATAATTTTTTATTGACTCATTTAACTGCCTGTTTTTTACCCCTGACAATACCCATAAGGTAGGACATGGGTGTTACAGAGGCGTTTTGCGGTGTTTCCACCGTCACGAGTTAAAGTCACGGTTTCTTGCGCGCAATTTTCAAGTATACAATAATTTGGCGCTTTTTTATAAAAAAAATTATCAGGTGTTGGAAAAACTAATATAGCACCTATTCTGCTTAAAATCCAATTCTCTGAAAAATCCAAGTTAAGCTATAACAAAGAATACGGGTTATTTGGGCTTCGGCAAGAAGCACTTACCGAAGGTAGAAGGTAAAAAGCTGAAGGTAGAAGGTAGAAGGTAGAAGACAGCAACGGATCTGAAGGTAGAAAGTAGAAGGCAGAATCAAAATTCTTCCGCTCGAACACTCTCCCTCTCGGATATTATCGGGGTCGGACACTCTCCCCTTCTGCGTTCCCACCCTCTCCCCGGGCACCCGGTTCTCTGGCGGGCAATTCCTAGAGAAGGTTGTGACTTGTCCTCAGTGTTGCAAAATCCTCGACAGAGATTTAAACGCTGCACTGAAGCCTTGGAAAATGCCGCGACTCTCGCGGTTTAAGCTTGTGGACTCGTGGTGGCCTACTTCTCTAAGAGAACCCCACAAAAATCCCCAATTGTCAAGCAAATGTTAGTGAAGTTATAGACGGCATTCCTAATCTCCATGCTGCGAATCATTACTCAGTGGGTTGAGGCACAAGCTGAACTGCGACGGATCTGCGATCGCACCCATGACGAACTTGTCGTTCACAAAGAAGCCACCGTGCGGGAGGTGCTGCAAGCTGTAAGGCGCAGAGGCGATCAGGCTGTGCTGCACTACACTGCTGAATTTGACCGCATGACCCTAAATGTGGAAGATTTACGGGTCAGCGGCGCCGAACTGGATGCTGCTTACCAGCAGGTGTCGAAAGAATTATTAAATGCCATCCGGCTGGCTTGCAAACAGGTAGAGGCGTTTCACCGACAGCGCGTACCCAAGTCTTGGGTGC
Organism: Microcoleus sp. Pol7_B2; assembly: GCF_036701035.1. Taxonomy (NCBI): domain Bacteria; kingdom Bacillati; phylum Cyanobacteriota; class Cyanophyceae; order Oscillatoriales; family Microcoleaceae; genus Microcoleus; species Microcoleus sp. Pol7_B2. The sequence continues at coordinate 35,185 of NZ_JAUBQB010000066.1, forward strand.
AGTTTGGCGATGACGAGATTGTTTTGGGCAAGCGCTACACGCCGGTCGATCGAGCGGGAATCTACATTCCTGGGGGTCAGGCGTCCTATCCGAGCTCGGTGATCATGAATGCGGTTCCTGCGAAGGTCGCCAAGGTTCCGAGACTGGTGATGTGTACTCCCCCCGGGCAGGAGAAGAAAATGAATCCTGCGGTGCTGGTAGCGGCTCAGGAAGCGGGAGTTGATGAGATTTATCGGGTAGGCGGGGCGCAGGCGATCGCAGCTTTGGCCTACGGTACGGAAACTATTCCGAAGGTGGATTTAATTACTGGGCCGGGGAATATTTACGTCACCCTTGCCAAAAAGCTGGTTTACGGGACTGTGGGGATCGATTCTCTGGCTGGCCCGTCGGAGGTGCTGATTATTGCGGATGGTTCGGCGAATCCCGTGCACGTGGCTGCGGATATGTTGGCTCAAGCTGAGCACGATTCGATGGCGTCGGCAATTTTGCTGACGGCGGATTCGGTGCTGGCTAGGAAGGTGGTGGCTGAGGTAGACAGACAGTTGGCAAATCACCCGCGCCGAACTTTAACAGAAAAGGCGATCGCCAACTATGGTTTAGTCGTAGTAGTTGACTCGCTCAAAGCGGCGGCGGAACTCTCTAACGAGTTTGCCCCGGAACACTTGGAGTTGCAAGTTTCAGATCCCTGGGCTTTGCTCGAGCAAATTCGCCACGCTGGGGCGATTTTCTTGGGCTGCTCGACGCCGGAAGCTGTGGGTGATTATTTGGCTGGCCCGAACCACACTTTGCCGACTTCTGGGGCTCCGCGCTATGCTTCGCCACTGGGTGTCGAAACTTTTATGAAGCATTCGAGTTTGATTCAATATTCGCCTGCTGCACTTAAGAAGGTGAGTAGGGCGATTAATGTTTTGGCAGAAGCAGAGGGGCTTCCTTCTCACGCTGATTCGGTGCGGCTGCGGACTGAAAATGAGGGAAAGGGTGAGTTTTAGATGGTAGATTTAAGTAGATGATCGGCAAAATACAGAGGTAGTCAAAAGCGAGTGAAATGCAATGAAAGGAAGCAATTCTCTTGCGATTATGGTAGCTTTACATTCTGTGCCAAGCGGTCCAGTTTATTTGCACCTACCTACTTACGAACTGCGGGCTTAAGAAAGCCGGTTTCTTCAAGTATCTTGCTTAAATGATGCAATTATGTTAAGAAACCGGGTTTCTGGGTAGGTAATAATGATGTGGGTGGAAAGCGCGACAAATGGGGAAAGTAGGCGACAATCAACGAAATATTTAAAGTCTAAATATCTCAGATTTAAAGGTGCATGGTATTGAATACTGTTTTGGTAGCGATCGACAATTCAGAGCTTGCAGAACGGGTTTTGCAAGTTGTAGGACAATTTCAGCTAGAACCGACGGCAAAGGTGATTTTAGTTCATGTTGTGAGTTCTGGTATGTCGGATTTTGACGCGGTTGTCGATCGACCTCACGCTCAGGGAGATGAGATTGCTTACCGAGAGGTGGAAAAGTTACTGCAATCTTATCAGGAAAAGTTGCCTTGCCAGAGCGAATTGGAGATTGTTTCGGGACAACCTGCAGAAGAAATTGTCCGTTTGGCTAATATTTATAAGGCGGATTTAATTGCGATCGGCTGCCGGGGTTTGACTGGTTTAAAGCGGATTTTGGAGGGTTCGGTGAGTGCTGAGGTTGTCGCTGAGGCTCCTTGTTCGGTGTTGGTGGTGCGGGCTAAGTAGGTAGGGGGAATTGAACCGCAGACGTTGACAGTGCGATCGGCTGATTGATATTTTACTAAATTTATTTCTGGATCGAGCCTTCCATAGAATAATTATGAATGAGCGTGACTCTTAACATCCCTACAATCAATGATGATCTGAACGATTTTGACAATCTGTTTCAGCTTTTGAAGCAACTAAATGAGGATTGCTCAGAAGTAATTATTGACTTTTCTCAATGTGTTTTTCTCAGACAAAATGCCGTAGCTTTTCTGGGAGGATTGATTCGTATCATTCAATCCCGCTCGATAAAATTAAACATTAATTGGGATAGTATTCGTCAGGACATAAAAATGAATCTTGAACAAAACGGATTTATGTATGCTTTTTGTGAGAATAAAGAATCTTGGCAGGGTAATTCTATCCCTTATCGAGAAGATAAAAAACAAGATAAAGATGGCTTGGTTGACTACCTAGCAGAAAAATGGCTAAGACGAGACTGGGTTGATATAAGTCAAAAATTGCAAAACGTCATCGTAGGAACCGTTTGGGAGATCTACGCTAACGCCTTTGAGCATGGGCAAACAGAAATCGGAGTCTTTAGCTGTGGACAGCACTACCCTACAAAAAAGGAACTTAAACTCACTGTGGTTGACTTCGGTGTTGGAATTCCCAAAAATGTCCGCCTATTCCAAAATCTCCCTGATTTACCAGCAGACGAAGCCCTGAAATGGGCATTTGAAGCCGGAAATACCACCAGACGCGGTAATGTAACTGGGGGCATTGGACTTGACTATCTGAAAAGATTTGTAAAGATGAATGGAGGAAAGTTGGAGTTTTTCAGTCACAATGGGTATGTCCTGATTAACAAAGATGAGGAAACTTACCAAAATCGCCCAACCTTTTTCGGAGGGACACTGGTTAACATTACTCTCCAATGTGATGAAGCCATTTATGTGCTGGCTTCTGACACCGACGGCGACGCCCCACTTTTCTGAGGGAACTTCTGAAATATGAAATCTTACAAGATTGGCACTTTGATTGGGAAAACTTGCATGACACCCGATGACGGTAGGAAGGTGTATGAGTTGACATACCCCGAACTACGCGCAGAGCACGCTGTGGAGCTTGACTTTGCTGGTGTAGAGATTTTTGCATCTCCGTTCTTCAATTTTGCCATTGGACAGCTACTTAGGGATATCTCCCCAGAAACTTTAAACCGTCTGCTGAAATTTTCTCATCTTAATAGTGTAGGCAATCAAATACTCAAACAGGTGATTAAGAACTCAAAACGCTACTACGCAGCAGATGATGCAACCCGCAATGCAATTAATGAAATTGTCAGCCAACAGGTGGGAAATGTATAATGGCAGTCCAATATGCAGTCAAGGCTGAGGTAGTTAATATCCAGTTTGACACACCTCAAAAAGATGACATTTTTCTGGTAGATACTAATGTCTGGTACTGGCTGACTTACACTCAAGCCAGTACCTATCCTCCTCCCTATCAAATAAATGATTATCCTGCTTATTTAACAAAAATTATTTCTGCTCAAGGATTGCTTTTATATTGTGGGCTTTCTTTGGCAGAGTTAGCACATAATATTGAAAAAGCGGAACGAGAAATTTTTTCGACTACATTAAAACCAAAAGAATATCGCCATAACAAGCCAACAGAGAGAGCTAACGTAGTAGCTGAAGTTATAGCCGCTTGGGGTCAGGTAACATCTATTGCTGTATCGACTGATGTAACTATTGATGAAACTACGACTAACGCATCTTTAACTAGATTTCAAACTCAACTTTTAGATGGCTACGATCTGCTAATTCTCGAAGCAATGGATAAAGCAGGGGTAGTTCAAGTAATTACTGATGATGGTGATTATGTGACTGTTCCTGGGATCAAAGTTTTTACTGCTAACCGCAATGTAATTACGGCAGCAAAAAATCAAGGTAAGCTGATTACTAGATAAGAAATAAGACCAAATGCTTCATAAGTAATCAACACGCGATCGCAGCAGATATACTGTCTCTATTAAGCTGGCCAATTCGTCAGTGGCAATTAAGGCTAAATTTTCGCCGTCAGAGCGGGTGATGATGGCATCGCGATCGCTTATAGTTATTTCAAATAAATGTGAGACAGAGGTAAGATCATGATAAAATCGATAAAAATAGTTAATTAGAAAAAAATGGCTTAC